>DTYK01000083.1 GCA_012961925.1 Candidatus Latescibacterota bacterium | reverse complement strand
ATGGTTGCTCTGTTTCCGAAAATGCTGCCATGATCTGAGGTGAGGACGACCACAGCCTTGGTATCAGCAATCTCCCTCAACATCGTGAACAGCACCGAATAGTTGAACCACGATCTGGTAAGGGATCTGAAGGCTGCCTCATCGGGTGCAATCTGATGAAGGATCTCGGACTTTGACCTGCCATGGGCAAGTACGTCGATGAAGTTGAAGACGATTGACACCAGGGGTACCGCTGAACTGTTAAAGCGTCGCAGTAAGGAATTCATCTCTCTGGCCAGCCTCTCCTCGCCTGCGGCATCAAAGACCTTGATATAGCCAGTTCGTTTGAAGTTGAAGCCAAGTTTCCTGAGCTGCCGGTCAAGGAGTTGGTGTTCATAGCGGTTTATTCCCTGTTCGTCGAGGTTGGCCTCCTTCCACATCTCCGGGTACATCTCAGCAATCTGGTCCGGGAAGAGGCCGCTGAAGAGGGCATTCCGTGAGTAAGGGGTTGCTGTGGGAAGGATTGAGTAGTAATAGTTACATCTGATGTTGAAGAACTCCGCCAGCAGAGGCTTGATGTAAAGCCATTGATCCAGGCGCATACAGTCGATAATGACGAAAAAGACTTTCTGCCCCGAAGCTAATAGAGGCGAGAGGAACTTCGATACGACATCGACGGAGAGAGGTGGAGCATCCTCCCCACGAAGCCAGAGCGGGTAGGATTCCTCCACATACCGACCGAATTGCGCATTACACTCGCGCCTTTGGTCAGCATGTATCTGGCTAAGTGCATGGTCCCGACATCCCTCTATCTCAAGATCCCATTCCGAGAGCTTTGAGTAGATCTCTATCCAATCCTTCCAACTAATGGGGCTCGAGAGCATGGAGCGAATTGTGCTGGATATGGCCGCATAGTCCCTGGCAATGCGTTCACCCCTGATATGTTTTGCGTCAAGGATACGTTTACATACCGAAAGGATCTGGCTGGGATTGACGGGTTTTGTCAGGTAGTCCGTGATATTCTTGCCGATGGCCTCCTCCATAAGCTCCTCCTCTTCGCTCTTTGTAATCATCACCACCGGCAGGTTCGGATCGATCTCCTTGATCTCAGAAAGCAAAGATAAACCACCCAGCCCAGGCATCATCTCATCCAGAAGGACAAGGTCAAATGGTTCTCTCTTGATCAGACAAAGGGCATCCTTCCCATTAGTGGCAGGGCTGACCGAATATCCCCTTTCACCGAGAAAGATGATATGAGGGCGTAAAAGGTCTATCTCATCGTCAACCCAGAGGATTTTTCTCTTGATCATAGCGTTTCTCCGGTAAAGATCTTGCCAAAATCTCTTGTCACCTACAAGGATTCCTTTAGCCCATATTTATATGGATGGCAGGAGGATCCGGATTGTGGTGCCTTCGCCCGGTCTACTCTTCTCCACGAAGACCTTTCCGTTATGATACTCTTCTATAATCCTCTTCACAAAGGTCAGTCCTAATCCCCATCCCCTCTTTTTAGTGGTGTATCCTGGCAGGAATATCCTCTGCAACTGTTTGTTACTCAGGCCCCTCCCGTTGTCTGAGAAGTCGATCAACACATGTCTCCCATCGGGGTACATTCCAACACTTATCAAGATCCTGCCATCTGTCTTGTCTATCGCATCAAGGGCGTTTTTAAGAAGGTTCTCAAAGGCCCAGCCGAGAAGTTCCCTGTTCAAAGGGATATCGGGTACGGGCTGGTAATCCTGACCGATCTGAACCTTACTGCCCAACTGGGGTAGTCTCTTCTTGAAATAGGAGACGGTCTCGGAGATCACAGGTACCGGATTCTGCCTTTTGAGCTCGGGACTTGAGCCAATCTGACTGAATCGGGAAGCGACTTTGTTAAGCCGACACAGATCCCTCTGCATCTCTCCGACAATACCCTCAAGGCTGTTATCACCCCTCTCCTCCTTGCCGCTTACCTTGGATTTTACCAGTTCGATCCAGCCGCCAAGAGAAGAGAGCGGGGTGCCCAACTGATGGGCAGCCTCCTTGGCCATTCCGATCCATATATACCTCTGTTCGCTGTTTTTTATGTACCTGAAGCCGAGAAATCCGAGGAGGACGAAGAGGAAGATCGTGCTGATCTCCACAAGAGGTAACCATCTCAGCCTATGCATCAGGACAGAGTCTCCATAGTGGAGATATCCGAAGATGCCAAACCTCTCACTCTCAAGAGGAATGGGCCTGTTCTTCCTGTCCATGTCCTTAACCATCTTCCGTAAGATTCGATAAGTGGACGGCTTTGTCGTATCGGCATAGCTCAGTCCGACTCCTTTCCAGGCCTGAGGTTTTCCCTTTACATCGGTTATGATCATTGGGAACTCAGTCTTTTGGATCACTTCCTCAGTAATTATATTAAGCTCTATGCCCTCTACTACCCGTGCAGTGGCTGCCATGGCATAGAGGTTGGCAAATATCTGGGAGACCCTTTCAGCCTCCTTCCTCAGATTCCTGATCACACCCTGGGTATAGATGAGAAAAGCCAGAACAAAGGCCACGGCCAGGATGAAAAGGGAAGCCTTTAAAGTGGGGGTCGCCTCATAATACCTTCTGTTAGCAAATAGAGGGAGCTTTGACATCTTTTCTCGTTTTAAATGTGTTCCGAGGGTTCGATATGATTCAGTGTTCACTCTGATACAGTTGTTTCCCTACTGGACCATATCCAGCCCATCCATGTACCCTCGCAGTACTTCTGGCACGAGGATTGTGCCGTCACTGGTCTGATAGTTCTCCATTATGGCTATCGTCACACGTGGGAGGGCAACGCCCGGGGCATTGAGGGTGTGGACGAACTCGGACCTGGAAGCCTCTGAGCGCCGAAACCTTATGTTCATCCGGCGGGCCTGGAAGTCCGTATAATTGCTGCAGGAGGAGACCTCAAGATATCTCTTCATCCCGCAAGCCCAGACCTCAACGCTATAGCACTTTGCGGCAGCAAAACTTAGGTCACCGGCGCACAGGGCCATGACCCGGTATGGAATCCCCAGAAGTTGTATCACTTCCTCGACATCGGCCAGAAGTTTCTCCAGCTCATTTGCCGAATCCTCGGGACGGACAAACTTAACCAGCTCCACCTGGTCAAACTGATGCACCCTTGTTAGCCCGCGGGTATCCCGGCCATATGAACCGGCCTCACGTCTGAAACAAGGTGTATAGGCGACGTAGTTGATGGGCAGGAGACCAGGCTCCAGAACTTCGTTCCGATGGATGTTTGTAATAGCCACCTCTCCCCTGGGGCTCAAGAAGAGATCGTCATTTCTGCAGACGTACATAGCCCCTTCCATCCTGGGCAACTGCCCGGTACCCACCAGACTGAAACTCTCAACCAGGAAAGGCGTTAGTACCTCAGTATAGCCATGCTTATTCGTATGAAGGTCGAGCATGAAGTTGATCAATGCCCTCTGGAGCTTTGCACCAGCCCCTTTGAAGAGGGCGAAACCCGAACCTGCTATCCTTGTTGCCCGTTTCAGATCAAGGATATCAAGCCGTTCTCCCAGCTCCCAGTGCGGCAATGGCCTGAAGTCAAATTCGGGAATCTCTCCCCAACTCTTGATCTGAACGTTGTCCTTTTTGTCAATTCCGGCTGGTACAGAACCATCAGGGATATTGGGGAATGAGAGGAGAAGGTTCTCAAGCTCGTCTCTTACCGTTCTTAACTGATCTTCAAACTCCCTGATCTGTCCGACTACCTCTCTCATCTCGGAGATCTTCCTTGAAATATCCCTGCCCTGCTGCCTTAGCACACCTATCTGTTTTGAAATCCGATTTCTCCTGTACCTGAGTTGCTCTACCTTGGTAAGAAGCTCCCTTTCACGGTGGTCAACTTCCAGAAACCGCTTCACATCGGCACGTTCATCCTTCTCCTCAACGGCCTTTCTCACAAGCTCGACGTTATCCCTTATGAATTTTCGGTCCAGCATCCTTAGAGCATCCGTTAATGAACTCTGCCTCCAGCTTTCGATAGGTCTCCTCTAACGACTCCGATAGGACCTTTGTGTCGCCCAGGACTGGCATAAAGTTCGTATCCCCTGCCCATCTGGGCACGATGTGGAGATGGATGTGGTCTTCTATCCCAGCCCCGGCAGACCTGCCGAGGTTAATACCGAGGTTGAAACCGTCCGGCTCAAGGACCTTTTGAAGGACCTTAAGGGATTGATCTGTCAGTCCCAGAAATTCGAGTCTCTCCGGCTCAGAGAGATCCGTCAGTGTGTCAGTGTGTTTGTAGGGAATAACCATCAGATGGCCGTTATTATAAGGGAAGAGGTTCAACATAACGTAACAGTATTGCCCCCGACATAGGATCAGGTTCTCCCGATCCTTGTCGTCTTTTACCTTATCGCAGAAGATGCATCCGTCCCCTCTGTCTAATTCAAGGATGTATTTCATTCTCCAGGGTGCCCAGAGCGTGTCCATTGTACCCCCCTGCCTTTTAGCGGACGACAGCCATCTTTCCTCTGACCTCAAATCCCTTTGTGCTGATGCGGTAGATGTAGATCCCGCTATCTACCTTTCGCCCTTCTCTGTTTTTCCCGTCCCAGAAGACGAATTCGCCATTCCCCTGCTCCATAAATCCCCAGAGCGAACGTACCAGTTGTCCAGAAACCGTAAATATATCAACCCTTAGATCGGTCTTCGTCAGGTCCGAGATGGCTATCTTCGTCCCTTCTTCTCCGACTGGATTGGGATAGTTATAGATCTTCCTGGCTATTGTAGGTGGCCCGGCCTCGGGTTGGAACTCTGCTGCGCGGGGCGCGTTCACCAGCCCCCACCCATAGAGATTATCAGGGCCAGGTGGCCCCAGGTCGATAGCTGTCTGACGCAGGGCCCTTGCCACTGCTGAAGGAGTCCAGTCCGGGTGCATCTGTAATAACAACGCACAGACCCCTGTAACAAGAGGGGTGGAGAACGATGTACCGTTATTAACGTAGTATTCATCAGGATCGTGCGCACTGGCGAAGACTACGGCCACACCCTGAGCCACCACGTCCGGCTTGATCCTTCCATCATAGGTGGGACCTCTGGAGCTGAAGCCGGCAAGAACGCCGTACTGGTCAACCGCCCCAACCGACAGCACATTGCGACCGTCGGCAGGAGTGCCTAAATAACCGTCAGGTCCTGCGTTACCTATGGCATTGACCACCAGGACACCCTTTGAGGCGGCAATATCCGCTGCAAGGCTTGTCCTACCATGACGGCCGTCGAGGTCCTTCCAGGTATAGTTCACCCCTGCACCAGGGTCCCATTCAAAGTACGACAGAGAGCTGTTCACTATAGATGCGCCGTTTAGCTCTCCCCACTCAAGACCCGCAATCCAGTAGTCCTCCTCAATCGGAGTCTCCGTCCTTACATCCTCCGTCCTGGCAAGCAGGAACTGAGCCCTGAAAGCCGGTCCGACCAACTTACCCTCAGCGAAACCTCCGAGGACCGAGAGGACATGGGTACCATGCCCATCACCTGAGACGTCCGCATTGCCATCAACAAAGTCCCATTGATCCACAATCTGCAGCTCTCTGAAGGCCTCATGCCCTAAGTTGTCAAACCCGGAGTCCAACACACAGATCCTCACCCCTTCCCCATGATAACCCTGCCTGTGAAGCTCAGGAACACCGATCTGTTCAAGCTGACCCAGTGAGCTGCCGTAGTCTATAGGATGGGACACCAGGGATTTCAAGGAGATAGGGGCAACGGAATCAGCAGATGGAGACTTCCCGCGTCGGAAGCTTTTTACACTCTCAACCGAACGTACAAAAGGCAACTCCGCTATCTCCCTGATCTGGTCTCCCGTAGCAAAGACGCTGATCCCGTTCAGCCAACGGGAGCAAACCCTTACCCTGACTCCAAACCTCTTTACCGATTCGACATACCTTTCATAAACTGGAATATCATAAAAGTCGACAACCCTCTCAGCCGGCAGACACTTAGCCCTTCTGAATCGGGTCCTTTCAGGTATCCTCAGACCTCGTAAAGATATTTCCCTTTCATAGCTGGCACTGTCTATGGGGCCCTTATCATTGAAAAACACCCACACTGAGTATTGCTGCCCCGCATTCCCCAACGCTATCCGTTTTACCAGACCCGGTTCCACTTTGCCGGCCATTGCTCTAAAGGGGGATGCATCGCCGAAGAGAATGAGTAGACAGAAAATGTATATGAAGAAGGCAGATGGTGAATAGGGAGTGGGCGAAACCATGGGTCTTTCTCTTTCCATCACCTATGTGGGTCCCGACCGGATCGGGACATCTCGATCACCTCCACACCGTCCGGGATATTGAACTTGAAAAGGGCGTCATCCAGCTTTTGATCAACCTCCGGGTCAGAAAGTAGGGTGTAAGTGGTTGTATTATCGTTGACATCATAGTACTCGACCTTAAGGGTCAGCCATCTCTTCTTATCAACCCAGACCTTCATCGCTGTGATGTACTGGTCGTCTCTCTGAGGGAGGAGCTTTATCAGATAGCAGTCCCTTTTTCCGATCTTTTCGGTGCCAATATATTCAGCTTCATAATTTTCAGTATATTCAAAGAATAGAGCTTGAGGATTTGAGGGTTCTTCCGAATCTGCATAAGGTGATATGATCACCTGTTCCTCTTCAGGATTGTAAATCCATAACGTGTCTCCGTCTGTTACAATCACCTGATGGCTGGTTTCCACTCTGAACATGTCGGGTTTCTTCAAGTAGAGCTTGCCCCGAAATCCCTGGGTTTTATCGGCCAACTTCCAGTAGAAGGTCTGCTGAAATTCTACAGAGAAGGTCTTCAGCTTTTCATATCTCTTTTCTACCTTTTTCACGATGGCTTTGCCGGTGATTTTGCTGGCAGAGACACCCGGAAGGAAAAGCACCAGGAACAGGACTGTTGATGCAAAGCGTATGAATCGACTCGTAAAAATTGGGGTCGGGATCATATTTCAACCTTTATCCTTCTTTTTCTTTGCTTCTCTAAAGAAAAGGAGTGGGAGGGCCCTTCTGGGCTCGAAGGGCAGTCGAAGCCTTCGCCCCAAAATCATCGAGGGCAGAAGCCCTCTCCCACAAATGTGACTCACTCCGCTGCCCTTCCGCAAACTCGCCCTCGCT
>DTYK01000082.1 GCA_012961925.1 Candidatus Latescibacterota bacterium | reverse complement strand
CTCGGACCGAACCCAGGTTTTATATCCGCTGCCGGAAAGCAGCCCCTTTATGGAGTGGATAACGGTTCTATTGTACTGAAGTTCGACTACGGAGGGGTTTCGTTTCTGCTGACCGGGGATGCAGAGGGGAGGAGCGAACGGGCGCTTATGGCTTGGGGGTCAAGACTGAACTCCACTGTGCTCAAGGCGGGGCATCATGGTGCAGGAGGGTCGTCAGGCCTGGACTTCCTGCGCAGAGTTGGTCCTGAGATTGTGGTTATATCTGTTGGCAGGGGGAACAGGTATGGTTATCCATCTGGTGAGACATTGGAGCGATTTCGCCAGGTGAAAGCAGTGGTCTATCGGACGGACAGACACGGCGCAATCACGGTTACGGTGGATAATAAGGGCTGGAAGGTTTCTAAGATGTTTTGAATTCGGTTTTTCCGCTGTCTCTTATTGCTGCATCCCTGATGCTCTCCGTAGTTCTCCAAGGGTCTGAGAAAAACTGTTGACATCGTAACGGTTTCATTTTAAAATATTATTAGAAGTCTGAGCAGAGAGGGGTGATGAAGATGAAAGCAGAAGAGAGGATCATTCAATTGAGGGAGATGATCCGGGAGCATGATTACCGATACTATGTGCTTGGAGAGCCTATCATCTCGGACTATGAGTATGACCAATTGATGAAGGAGCTGATCGAGCTTGAACGCCAACGTCCCGAATTGATAACCCCGGATTCGCCGACACAGCGGGTGGGGGGTGAGCCGACCGAGGAATTCCCTACAGTGACCCACCCCACACCCATGCTCAGCCTTGACAACACCTATTCCGAGGATGAGCTTCGTGATTTTGACCGGAGGGTAAGGACGTTTCTTGGAGGTGAGGAGTTCCGATATGTTGCAGAGCTTAAGATAGATGGAGTGGCCATCAGTCTGATTTATCGTGATAATATCCTCGTGCAGGGCGCCACTCGTGGCGATGGTTTCCACGGTGATGAGATCACTCAAAACTTGAGGACTATCAGGTCCATTCCGCTCCGGCTTAAAGAGGAAGTGACTGACTGTGAGGTGAGGGGGGAGGCCTATCTCACCATAAAGGAGTTCGAAAGGATCAACAGAGAGAGGGAACAGAGGGGGGAGAAGCTCTTCGCAAACCCGCGGAATGCAGCGGCCGGGTCTCTGAAATTACAGGATCCCCGACTTGTTTCCGAACGGAGGCTGAGCTTTCTGGCCTACTGGCTGAACCTTTCGGCAGGCGTGATCAAGACCCATGGGGAGGCTCTTGACCTGCTGAGTCGGCTCGGGTTTGTCGTCCCTCCGCACAGGAAGGGTTGTCAGTCCATCGAAGAGGTGCTCGACTTCTGTCGAGAATGGGAGGAGAAGAGGGAGGAGTTGCCCTATGAGATCGATGGGGTCGTCGTCAAGGTGGATTCCTTCGATCAGCAGGGGAGGCTTGGGACTACAGCCAAAAACCCCAGGTGGGCCATAGCCTACAAGTTCGCGGCCAGCCAGGCTACTACCGTCCTGAGGGATATTGCCCTGCAGGTCGGGAGAACAGGGGCTGTCACTCCCGTGGCCGTCCTTGACCCGGTCAGGCTGGCCGGATCCACGATATCCCGTGCAACACTTCACAACGAGGATGAGATCCGGCGGAAGGACATCAGGATCGGTGATACCGTCATATTGGAGAAGGGCGGCGATGTGATCCCGAAGGTTGTGGGGGTGGTCAGGGAGAAGAGGTCTCCGGATTCGGTGCCCTATGTGTTCCCGGACAGGTGTCCTGTCTGTGGGTCGCCCTTGCACAGGGAGGCAGGGGAGGTGGCCGTCCGATGTGAAAACTTGAGATGTCCGGCGCAGTTGAGGCGTCGGATACAGCACTTTGCATCACGGAGGGCGATGGACATCGAGGGCCTCGGCGAGGCGATTGTGGACCAATTGGTTGATGAAGGTCTGGTGAAGGATTATGCCGACCTTTACTATCTGAAGGCCGAAGATCTGATCCCCCTCGAACGGATGGCTGAGAAGTCGGCAACCAATCTGATCACGGCGATTCAGAATAGTAAAAAGGCACCGCTTGACAGACTCATCTTTGCTATAGGGATCCGGCATGTGGGCACCAATGTTGCCAGGGTGCTTGCCAGGGAGTTCAGGTCCATGGATCGTTTGAGCCGGGCCTCGCTTGAGGAGTTGGAATCCATTGAGGAGATCGGGCCAACGATAGCTGCAAGTGTGGTTCGGTTCTTCGCCGAGGAGGAAAATCGCAGGGTTATTGAGAAGCTAAGGAGGGCCGGTCTGAGGTTCGCCCTTGAAGAAGAGGAATTTAAGCCGGCTGGGCCGAGCCCGTTTGAGGGGAAGACCGTTGTCCTGACTGGTAGCCTCAGCAGATATACAAGGGACGAGGCAGGTGAGCTTATTCGCAGGTTGGGTGGAAAGGTGACATCGAGCGTCAGTAAGAAGACGGACCTGGTCATAGTGGGGGAGAGCCCGGGCTCGAAGTATGAAAAGGCCTTGCAACTGGGCCTGGCCACTGCGACCGAAGAGGAGTTCATCAAGATGCTCAGGGAGGTCGGAGTCGAGGCCTGAGGGGTTTTGGCAGGCCGGGGCGCAATTCTAATAGACGGGCCCGAAGGCTTCTGTCTTTGTAACTCCGAGGTTTTGCTCTTAGAGAACCTGATATGCCGGGACCGTTTCCGAGTCGCTTTTCTATCCCGGGATAGGAGGTGGTTGAAAAAGACAATACTTGATTTCACTCTACCAGGGGTATGTAGTTTTACTTACCGCAAATTGGGTAAGATTACTTTACTGTTGACGCCTTCCTCCTTGCTGACATATGTAGAGCTGGAAGGCAGGACGTCATCCTATGTGAAAAATAGCTTCTGAGCCAGGGAGGGAAACAACAATACCCTCCTGGATGACTGTACAGTCTCCATAGACCGGAGGAGGCAGAAATTGTACGACCGAATGGAAGCCCTGAGTATCTCTATTTAAAAATTTGTGTCCGATATCAAGAGATTGTGTTGGTACATCTTGTTCGATACTCGGGCACTCATTCGATATTCGGCTGGCAAATTTTGATGTTTCAAGAGGTCGTTTCAACCGCTTCACTATATGAAGCGGGTTTTTTTTGCTTGATGGCATGCGTTTTGAATATTATATTATTATACTCCCTATTTTAGGATTTAGATGAACATGCTCTCAATTGTGAACCGGTGGTACCAGCCTGTTGCTTCTTCAGAAAATGGGTGCTCATAGACAATGCCAATT
>DTYK01000081.1 GCA_012961925.1 Candidatus Latescibacterota bacterium | reverse complement strand
TGTCATGTACAGGGGTTCAAGCACCTGAACATAGCCGCTTTTTTAGCCAACCCTACTGTTGTGTCCCCTCCTTTGATTTTCTGATGGTGATATCCCCATTTCTTGTTGTGGCCTTCACTGCGCCTCCAATCTTCAAAAGGAAGATGTTGCCGTTTCTGCTGTGGGCAGAGACATCTTCATCCGCCCGGTCAAGTCGGATATTGCCGTTCCTCGTCGCAGCCTTCACTGATCCAGTGATTTCGGAGAGCAAGATCTCACCGTTTCTCGTCTCCGCATCTAACGCCCCGGTGATCTCTGATATCTGTATTCTACCGTTTCTGCTCCTAACAAAGATCTTGCCCTCTGTTCTATCGGTTTGGATGCCGCCGTTTCTGGTTTCCCCGGTTATATCTCCCTGTATGCTGCCGGTTTTGATGCTCCCGTTGCGGCTCCGGAGGTGGAGCTCAAACCGTTCCGGGACACGGATGTTAAAGTCAACCTTCGCCTGGATCTCCCTTTCAAAGATATCCCTGAGCCCGAAGATACGCCAGAAACCCCTCCTTTCACTGGTTCAGGACGGATTGTCCTGACGATAATCTCTCTGCCCTCCCGGAATATCTCAATCTTTAACTTCCCGGCGTAGTCTTTGGCCTTCCTTTTGTCGGCTGCCTTTATCTGCTTTGTGGCCTCTATCTTAATCTCCTCCTCCTGCCAGGGGCTAACCTCGATACTGCCATTTCTGTTGCTCACACTCAGTTTGACCGCCCCTTCCCGGGAGAGCGTCTCATGGAAGCTCTCTTTTAGGGTATAGGCAAACCCCTTTAGGCGGGAAAGCAGGGTGAGGGTGGCAGCAGCTATAGGAACAGCGGCGATCCTCCTAACTAATTCCATTGTTGTATCACCTCCTCTGACTCTCCAGCGTGCCCATTGCATTTTTCAGCCTCATCCGGGCCAGCATATAATCGTAGAGGGCACTTACATGGTCTGCCTCTGCCTCCCGAAGCTGCACTGAAGCGGTGATCTGGTCCAGCAGGATCCCGGAACCAAGTCGGTATCTCTCTTCGGCAAGACGCAGGTTCTCCAGCGCCCTCTGCAATGCCTCTTTAAATCCAATATGCTCATAGGTTAAATCTATCTCTATATCCCTCAGCTCCAGTTCCTGGCCCCGGGGCTCTATCCTCAGGATGAAGAGAAGATCTGCTACAGCCTCCTTGTAATCCATCCTGGCCTTGATGAGCTTCAGCCTTTCGGTTCCCAGTTGGACTTTTTGTCCAAGCACATCGGCCCGGGGGACAGAGCCCACCCGAAACAGGGCCTCTGTCCTCTCCAGTTGAGCCTTGCTCCTCTCCAGGGCCTGCTCGGATATCTCCACCATCCTCCTGGCCTTCAAACAGGCGAGATATCGTTCCGCCACTTTGAGCGCTACATCCTGCCTCGTTCTCTCGTAGTTAAGTTCGGCCATCTGTTTTGAGATCTTTTCTGCCTTTAGGGTCGATAGATTTCTGCCGCCGCTGACCAGGCTCCAGTTCAGATTTGTATCCATACTATAGCTTTGATTGGTCCTGACCAGGCCCCGAGTCTTGCTTAAGATAGGGGAAGAAGTGCCCTGGCGGTTGTGACTCAGCCTGGATTCCAGTGAGGGGAGGAACCTGCCCTTTGAGGCGATCAGATCGGCCCCCCACCACCCGGATGTCAAGCCGGGCGTCCACCACCTCAGGATTGTTTCTGAAGGCAAGTCCTAAAACGCGATTTAGGTCTAAGGCCAGCTTCTCCTGGGCGTGACCAGCGATGCCAGCAAAAGCAACCCGGCGATAAGGCCAAAATATGTCTTCATCGTATCCTCCCGGTATAAGCACCAAATATTTTTGAAGTTGTAATAAGAATCCCTTTTAATGAACCCTGACGAATCTGTCTGGATCCGTTGACCATCTATGGATACGAGCAATAGTTCCTAAACATGAGTCATCTCCCTGAGATTTTCCACTTGCCTTTTGTGCCAATAATTATTATACTTTTTGCCGACGAGACCATATCCGCAAACTCTCCTTCTTCGGTTCTGTATTGCGTGAGGATTTTGTCCCGGAGAGTGACATGGATGTCTTGGTAGAGTTCGAGCCTGGGCATGTCCCTGGTCTGATCAGACTCGCGGGTATGGAGCTGGAACTCTCCAGTCTCCTCGGCGAGCGGAAGGTGGATATGAACACTCCACAGTGTCTCAGCCGCTACTTCCGGGACGAGGTGCTGAAGGAGGCAGAGGTCGCCTATGTCCAGCCATGAAGATGTGGTACGCCTGACACATACTCAATGCCACACGGAAGGCGACCAGCTTTGCCAAAGGTCGGTCACGTGAGCTTTCGATGCCGATGAGATACTGAACCTCTCCCCGGTACGCCTTCTTGAAATTATCGGAGAAACCGCACGGGCGATTTCTCCTGCATTCCGTCAGACCCGTCAAGAATTGCATAAAATATCCTTGCAAATAAGGAAATATTTTATTATATTTGTCCTATCAAGAAAGGACAAATGTGGTAGATACAATCCTTATCAAAGAGATCATCTCCGATTTTCATCAACGTGAGATTCCGGCTTACACCCGGAGAATGTTTGATCTTTCCTCTCCGAAAAATAAGATTCGCTGCCTTATGGGGATACGCCGGTCCGGAAAAACGTTTACTTTCTACCAACTTATCGATGACCTCCTTAAACAAGGGGTTGAGAAAGAAAGAATTCTATTCATCAATTTTGAAGACGAACGCCTCCTTCCCTTAGATGTATCCGATTTTTCGACAATTTTAAACGCCTATTATGAAATGTATCCGGCGTTTAAAGAAAAAGGGACCTTCCTATTCTTTGATGAAATTCAAAATATCGCCCATTGGGAAAGGTTTGTCCGAAGAATCCACGATACAGAAAACGTCCAGATAAACATCACAGGCTCTTCGTCAAGGCTTTTAAGCAAGGAGATCGCAACATCCTTACGGGGAAGAACGCTTTCTTTTGAGATATTTCCATTCAGTTTCGCCGAATATCTCCGGTTCAAAAATATCCCGGCTGATCCAAGCTCCTCCAGAGGCAGGTCTCATATTGTCAACGCCTTTGAGACCTATCTTTTCAAAGGAGGGTTTCCGGAAGTTGCCGACTGTGCCGAAGAATTTCGGCTCAAGATCCTCCAAGATTACTTTAGCATGATTCTCTATAAAGATCTGATCGAACGATATGAGATCAGAAATCACAGCCTTATCAAATATCTGTTAAAGTCTCTGTTGTCGAACAACGCCAATCCGTTCAGTGTCCATAAATTTTACCGGGATTCGAAATCTCAAGGATACAAGTGTTCCAAAGATACCTTACACAGTTATCTCTCCTACCTTGAAGACGCATATTGTTTTTCTTTGGTCTCTATTTTTTCCGATTCTTTGCGGAAAAGGCAGGTGAATTACCGTAAAATCTATGTAGTAGACCATGGGCTGGTCACAGCCTTAATCAGTGCCCGTTCCTACAACACGGGGCGCCTGTTGGAAACGATGGTCTATAATCAGCTGCGACGAGAATTTCACGGTGATGAAATCTATTATTATAGAACATCAACAGGTAAAGAAATCGACTTTGTTACCCTGAAGCAGGGTGCCGTCCACGAGTTGATACAAGTCAGCGAACAACTTACCGACCCCGCGACCAGAAAGAGAGAAGTGGATTCATTGTGGCTAGCCATGGAGGAACTGGGCCTCTCTGAAGCCACGATTATAACCCGGAATCAGCGGGACATCCTAACAAAAGGGAATAGAACCATACACGTAATCCCCTTCTGGATCTGGACCTTAGAAAACGCATAGGGTACTGATAAAGCTTGACTCTCATCCACCAGAGGGTAAAATTACTCTTCGATACCTTCTTGCCCACGTCGTGCCCTTCGTGCTCCGCACTTTATTCTTTGCGCCTTGTGGTCACTCATACCGCAATGCCTCCACCGGATTGGCCAGCGCCGCTTTGACCGCTTGAAAACTCACCGTCACCAAGGCAATGGCTCCTGCCAGAAGAAAAGTCCTCAATCCTATATTTATGCGGTAGGCAAAACCCTGCAGCCAACAGTCCATGGCATAATAGGCAATGGGCCTGGCAAAACCTTATTCGTGTTCTCACCCATGAGATCATGAACTCCGTCACCCCCATTGCTTCCTTAGCTTCCACCGTTAATGACCTCTTAGCGGAGCCTTTGGGCAATCAAGAGCTGAACAAGGGGACAAGTGTTGAAACTATAGACGATATCCGCAGCGCGCTTGGGACGATCCAGAAACGAAGGATTGTTGCATTTCGTTGATGCCTATAGAAATCTCACCCGCATTCCGAAGCCCCATTTCCAAATCTTCTCCATTGGGGAGCTTTTCGCACGAGTTGAGCAGCTCATGCGTCCCCAGATTCTGGACAAAGTCATCCGGTTTCACATGAACGTGGACCCGGAAGGTCTTGAATTGACAGCCGATCCAGAATTGATCGAACAGGTTCTGATCAATCTTCTGTTGAATGCCATTCAGGCGGTGCAGGATCAGCCGGAGTTCTGTGGGGGCGTTCAATTGAACGCCCCTACAGAGGGACCCACAGAACCGAGGATCGGCAGATCTATAACCTTACATTCATCCCTCAGGGTCTTACTCGACCGGCCGAGTGCCCACCTCCACGCCATGCTATGCCACATCCCAGGGCCATAATACGGCAAGAACCCCTCTGATCCTAAAAGGAAACGGCAAAAGCAGGACTCCTCCTGAAACTCCTCCCCAGTGAAACAAGACAGCCTCCCGGCTGACTTACCAGGGCGAGGTTTTTGAGAAGTCCTCTTTCCTGTTGACATTTTCTTTAGAGTTTGGTATTTTAATGGTGTTATCTCACTTCCCTGCCATCTCGTGCGGGAGATGTTGGGAAGTGACATGTGAAATGGCGATTCTACCGGAGGGATAAACGACCGGATGGCGACAAAATTATCGGAGAGGAGGCTATGGGATGGTTGATCTGCGTGAACTGCCCAGGCTGAGGAGCTGCCGAACCAAGAGGGTTTCAAGCTATGATCGGACAGGAGGGAACAGAGACGCCATCCGGATTCCAAGGGGAAAGACCGCAACACTGGCCGAAATCAAGGAGTCAGGCTGTATAACCCACATCTGGTTTACGATTGCATGCAAGGATAAGTACTACCTCCGCAAGTTGCTGCTCAGGATGTACTGGGATGGAGAGGATGATCCAAGTGTCGACTCACCGGTCGGCGACTTTTTCGGCGTCGGGCACGGCATTGCCCGGGCCTTCAGTTGCGCTGTGCTCGACATGACAGGAGGCAGGGGCAACAGCTCTGCCTTCAACTGTTACTTCCCCATGCCCTTCGATAGATCCGCAAGGATCGAGATAATCAACGAGTGTGATACGGATGTGGACTCATTTTACTATTATATCGATTACGAGGAATATGACCGACTCGAAGGGGACCTGGGGCGGTTCCATGCAAAGTGGCACCGTGAGAACCCATGCCAGGCCCTCAAGTTTAAGGAAGGCGAACCCGAGATAAACCTGACCGGAGACGAGAACTACGTGATTCTTGATGCGGAAGGAAGGGGCCACTATGTCGGCTGTAATCTAAGCATAGATAATCGGGCAGGAGGCTGGTGGGGAGAGGGCGATGATATGATCTTTGTAGACGGGGAGAGATGGCCTCCGTCTCTACACGGTACAGGCTCGGAGGACTATTTCTGCTCTGCCTGGGGGATGCAGGATATAGCATACCCCTATCACGGTACATCCCTTTTCAACAAGAACCACTCGGACTGGGAAGGCAAGTGGACCGTTTACAGGTACCACATCCCGGATCCCATCCATTTTAAGAAATCCATTAAGGTAACCATCGAACACGGCCACGCAAATGACCGGGGAGACGACTACTCCAGCGTCGCCTATTGGTACCAGACCGAACCCCATAAGAGATGGATCGAGATGTTGCCGGTAGAGGAACGGCTGCCGCGGGAGGATTAACCAGTATAGATCAGTAAATAGCCAGAGGGAGAACCAAGACTTCCCATGTTGGTATGGCATAGCGGAAGATTATCGGGTGTGGTTTGATGGAAGAGTCCGGAACAGCAGCCCTCAGGGCTGAAGATCTGGTAAAGATTTACGGCAAAAGGAGGGTAGTGAATGAGGTGAGCCTCTTCCTGAGGCAGGGGGAGGTCGTAGGCTTGCTCGGGCCTAACGGGGCGGGTAAGACCACAACATTTTACATGATCGTCGGGATGATCAGGCCCAACGATGGCAGGGTCTTCCTTAACGGAGAGGAGATCACCCCCCTGCCCATGTACAGACGGGCCAGGAAGGGGATCGGCTACCTTCCCCAGGAACCTTCCATATTCAGAAAGCTCACCGTCGAGCAGAACATAATGGCGATCCTCGAAACCCTGTCTATCAGCAAGGAGGACCGAAGGAAGCGTCTTGAGCAACTCTTGGCGGAACTGGACCTGTCCCATCTCGCTAAGAACAAAGCCTATACCCTCTCCGGGGGCGAGAGGAGAAGGGTGGAGATAACCCGTGCCCTGGTAACAAACCCGAAGTTTATCCTGTTAGATGAACCCTTCACTGGCGTTGACCCCATTGCAGTTGAGGAGATACAGAACATCATCTCTCGCCTGAAAGATAAGGGGCTCGGTGTGCTGATCACCGACCACAATGTACGAGAGACCCTCAGGATAACCGACAGGGCATATATTATGGTCGAAGGGAGAATCCTCAAGGCCGGAACGGCGGAATTTTTAGCCAATGACCCTGAGGCGAGGAAGATATATTTAGGGGAGAAGTTCAGGCTTGACTGAAATGGGAACCTCCATGATCAAACTCGACCAGAGCATGGGGCTTCAGCAGAAGCTGGCCCCACAACTGATACAGTCCCTTAACCTGCTTCAACTTTCAAATCTGGAGCTGGAGCAGGTGGTCAGGCAGGAACTTGAGATAAATCCTCTGCTGGAGGAGCACATCTCTCTGGAGCTTCAACAGGAGAGACCGGAGGAGAATCCGTCTGAAGGAGAGGAGAGGGAAGAAGAGCTTGACTTTGAGTTCACCGAAAAGGATTGGGGCAGATACCTTGCAGAAGGGTTTGATATGGCCCACACCCTGCGGGAAGGCTCTAACCGGGAGGATCGGGAGGAGATGGAAAAGGTCCCGGCCGTCCAGATATCCCTGATGGAACACCTGCTCAATCAACTCAAGCTGTCTGACCTTTCAGAACAGGATCAAAAGATCGGGGAGTATATAATTGGGAACATCGATGATGATGGATATCTCCGCACTTCAGTTGAGGAGATTGCCAAAGCTCTGGGAACCAGGCCCGAAGATGTCGAAAGGGTCCTCAAGACCATCCAGACTTTCGAGCCGGCAGGTGTTGGGGCGAGGGATCTGCAGGAGACATTGACGATTCAGCTCTCGGAGAAGGGACTGGAGGAGACCCTGGCCATGAAGATCGTTCAGTCTCACCTTGAGGATCTGAAGAGACATAGATATAGCCGGATAGCCAAATCACTGGGGGTCTCCGAGAATGAGATAAGGGACGCGATGAAGGAGATCTCCAAGCTCAACCCAAAGCCTGGTCTTGGTTCCTTCGGGCGGGCTGCTGAGGGGATTATCCCCGATGTGATCGTTGAAAGAGTGGACAATGACTATGTGACCATCCTTAATGAGGGCACCATACCCACCCTGCGCATCAACCCGGTATACCGCTCGATCTTGAGTGAATCCTCCAACGCCTCCGAAGAGACAAGGAACTATGTGGTGGAAAAATTGAATTCGGCACGCAGGTTGATCAGGGCTATTCAGCAGAGGCGGTCTACCCTCCTGAAATTGGCAAACTATATAGTAAAGGCCCAGAGGGATTTCTTTGATAACGGTGTATCACGGCTCAAACCGATGGTCCTGCGAGAAGCTGCCGAAGCCCTGGGGATGCATCCATCGACGATCAGCCGGGCAAGTCGTGGGAAGTATATCCAGACACCCCACGGTATCTTCGAACTTAAATACTTCTTCGAAAGTAAGGTCAACTCCAGCTCCGGCGAAGACCTTTCCCAGAGGAGCGTGATGGAGAGGATAAGACAGTTAGTGGAGGCAGAAGACCCAAGGAATCCCCTTACCGACCCTCAGATCGCTGGACTTTTGAAAAAAGAGGGGATAAACATTGCCCGACGGACGGTCTCCAAATATCGGACTGCCCTGGGGATCAGCCCGGCACAATACAGGAAGAAACTGTGAATCTCAATCGCCTCTTATCGGATATTTTTCAAAACCGGGTTTCCATCTCTCCCGGATTTTTTGTTTATGGAGCAAACTTTTTTGAATCACCCAAACGCCATGAAACATTCCTGTCGTAACCAGGGTCTTACCTGATATGAAACCTTCAATAACGACAGTGTTGGCTTCAGCCGTTTTCCTCATTCTTATGGCCCTGAGCCCTTCATCGGCACAAGGAGACGATCCGGGGACCAACTCAATCACCGCTGTGAGAAGAGACTCTCCCATTAGAATTGACGGCATACTGGATGAACCGGCCTGGGCCGGGGCTCCGCCCGTCACTGAGTTCATTCAGCGGGATCCGGATGAGGGGAGATCTGCAACGGAATCTACAGAGGTCAGGGTTCTATATGACGATGAAGCCCTCTACATAGGTTTCACCATGTATGATTCCCAACCCGACAGCATAGCAGGAGAGCTCACCAGAAGGGACCGTTGGTCTGAGTCGGATTGGGCCGGGGTTCAGATCGATAGTTACCATGACCACCGAACAGGTTATGCCTTTTCGGTTAATCCTGCCGGTGTCCAGCTTGACAGGCATCTTTACAATGATACCCGTAGCGATCGCTCCTGGGATGCTGTATGGGAGTCGGCAACCAGGATCACTTCGGTGGGCTGGACAGCTGAGTTCAGAATCCCCTACACATCTCTCCGTTTCCCCAGCCGCAACTCCCAGGTCTGGGGGATTTTCTTCAGCCGCAGCATCAGCCGCAAGAAGGAGTGGAACATCTGGCCCTTCATCCCAAAGGAGAAAGGGGGATGGGTTTCTAACTTCGGACACCTGGTTGGGATACAGGGGATAAAGCCGGCAAGGCAACTCGAATTTCTCCCCTACGTGGTATCACGGGGAGATTTTGAGCTTAAAAATCGGGGGAATCCAGATGGCCGGGATCTATATGTAGGCGCAGGGATAGACATCAAATATGGGATCGCAAGCAATATCACCTTCAATGCCACTGTTAACCCGGATTTCGGCCAGGTGGAGGCCGACAGGGCCGTGCTCAATCTCTCCACATTTGAGACCTTCTTCCCTGAGAAACGCCCTTTCTTTATGGAGGGAGCAAAGATCTTCGACACACCCCTGCAGCTTTTCTACTCCCGGCGCATTGGCCGTCCTCCGTCTAAAAGCCCGGAAATCCCTGAAGAGGGATACCTGGCCGACAAACCCTCTGCAACCACCATCCTGACCGCAGTCAAGGTCACAGGCAGAAGGGAGGGTGGAACCTCCTTCGGCATCCTGGATGCAATAACCCAGGAGGAAAAAGCGGTCGTTGTGGACTCCACAGAGGTAAGACACCTACAGACGATTGAACCTGCCTCCCATTACGGTGTACTTCGATTGCAGCGGGAGGTCTTGGAGAACTCTACCATTGGCATACTGATGACAGCGGCCAACCATAGGGGGGAGGGTCCGGCATACTCCTGGGGGGTTGACTGGAGCCTGAACCTCTTCGATAACCACTATTCGTTCCAGGGACAGATTGCGGCCAGCAGAACGGGGCCGAAATATAACGGCTGGGGAGGGGACTTCTCATTCAGAAAAGGGGCAGGAAAGCACTTCAGGGGCTCAACAGGCTATAAATTCCAGACCCGCAGGTTCGACATCAACGACCTGGGCTTCCTTAGACGGTCAAACTATCACGGTGGCTACACCTGGCTACAGTACCGCATCACCGATAGTATCTGGATAATACGGAAGATATTCAACAACTTTAACATCTGGTATAGTTGGAACTACGATGGGGATGACCTTGGAAAGGGAAGCAACTTCAACAGCAGCATGGAGCTTAAGAATTACTGGTGGGTTGGCGGATGGGTTGGCCGGAGTTTCGGATACCTCGACGACAGGGAGACCCGCGGAGGACCGCCGGTGGCCATACCAGGCCAGGTCTGGTATGGGACCTGGGTAAACACGGACAGCCGTAAAGCGGGCCAGTTAAACTTCTACTGGAGCAGCGGAGACGACCGTGACGGATCCAGGTATCTCCTTGGTACCAGGATAAGGATAAGGCCAAAGACCAACATCGAACTGACCTTCGGCTCCACTCACTCCCGAAGTTGGGGGATAAGCCGCTGGCTGGCAGACACCACCGATGTGAAAGGCGAAAGGGTCGATGTCTTCGGTGAACTTGAGAGCAGGCAGCTTGACCTTCGGCTGGACGGAGGGGTCACCTTCACACGCAACTTAAGCCTCCAATTCTACAGCCAGGTCTTCCTGGCCTCGGGGGATTATACCAACCTCAAAAGGCTCCTTTCTGCAGATACCTTCGGCCCATTGGGCGAAGTCACCTACGATAAGAACCACAATTTCAATTCGAGGTCCTTTTACCTCAGTACCGTTTTGCGCTGGGAATATCGTCCGGGAAGCACCCTGTTCTTCGTATGGACCCAGGACCGCAAGTCCTCTGGAGAGACGGGGGGCTTTGATCTTAAACGTGACGCGGACAAACTCTTCGACGTTCACCCTGAGAATACCTTTCTGATCAAGGTCAGCCACTGGTTGAGCATGTGAGGCATTGGCCGGTTGATATAGACTGAATCACCAGACCTTGCATCGGACGTCTGAGAGACCATTAAACATAACCCTTGGTAACACTGGAGGAGGCAGATGGCACCCAAAACCTTGTTGGTCCATATTCCCGCCGGCCCGGCACCGAACATCGGTAACATCTTCCTGATGCCTGTAGGAATATTAGCCCTTGCCGACCTTCTCAGCAGAAATGGTTATCCCGCCCGGGTGCTTCATCTGGGGGTGGAGCGCCTCAGCCGTCCTGATTTTGATCTGGAGAGCTACCTGGAACAGGAGAAGATAGATGTCCTCTGTGCCGACCTCCACTGGCATTATCAGAGTAGGGCCGTGATGAATACCATCAAGGAGATAAAAGGAAAGGCAGGTGACATCATCACAGTACTGGGCGGTTTTACAGCCAGCTTTTTCGCCGAAGAGATCATGGGGCAGCACCCTGAGGTGGACTTCGTGATCAAAGGGGATGGAGAGGTCCCTTTATTGGACCTTCTGGGGCAGATCTCCTCCGGAGGAGAGGACCTCTCCGACATCCCTAACCTCGTCTGGCGAAAGGATGGGAAGGTGATCTCCAACTCACATACCTACAAGGTGAGTCAGGAGGTCATCGACTCGCTGACCTACTCCAACTTTGACCTGCTGGAACATGCGAAGATCTACACCCGGCTGGTCAATCCCCTTCAGAATTATCTGGAACAGCCCTGTCAGCAGTTGAACTGTTACTCCTGCGAGGAAGAATGCAGTGGGATCTTCTACTATAACTGCGGCAGAGGGTGTCCGACCCGGTGCTCCTTCTGCGGAGGATCCATCGATGCCCAGAGGATAATTAACAACAGGACTGAGCCGATCTTCATATCCCACCGGCGCGTCATCAGTGAACTGAAGGCCCTGGGTCGATACAACATCTCAGGGTGGTATACCTGTTTTGACCCATATCCGCAAGGGGACTACTATCCTGAACTGTTCAGGAGGATAAGGCAGGAGGGGATAAGGCTGAACTGCTGGTTCGAGTGCTGGGGGCTGCCGACCAGGAAGTTCATTGACGATTTTGCCGCAACTTTCGGGCCGGAATCGGAGGCCATTCTCTCCGTGGAAAGCGGCTCGGAAAGGGTGAGGGCTAAAAATAAAGGGTTTCAATTCACCAATGATGAATTGCTGGAGGCCCTTGCCTATCAGCATTCAAAGGGCCTGAGAAAACACATATACTTTGCTGTGGGACTGCCATTTGAGGGAGAGGAGGAGCTAAAGGAGACCTTTGATCTGATCAACAGGCTCAAGATCACCTACGGTGAGGACATCGATATTGAAGTGAGCATGATATCCTATGAACCAGGTTCTCCCATCTTCTTAGACAACGAGAAATATGGTGTGACGCCAAAAGGGAACTCCTTCGAGGACTTCTGTGATTGTGGGACGCTGGAGAAGATCATCGGGTACAGGACCGAACTCTTCTCTGAAGAGGAAATAATAGAGAAGACCCGATTGATCCGCTCTGCGGTTATCTGTCCCAGGGTAGAGGAGATGGAGATGGACTTCAGGAGATTTGCCGATTTTGACTACTGTCCAGTGTGCCCCTATCTGGATGAGTGCTCAATGGGACAGGAGAAAGAGTATTTCCCGTTTATGTAATGGCCGAAGGCCGTCGGGCCTACAACCCATGTCATTTCGGCATTGTTAGCCTCCGATGTTTCTACGAGGGAGAGGATCCTTATTGTCGCACGATTCCCCGTAGTGTAGGCCTTTGATGGGCCGGGATTAAAGCCATCACTACTTCACCGGAGGATGGGTACGAAGCTCCTTTAAAGGATGTTACGGAGATGACACTATGCTATCCAAAACTTTTCTTTAAATCCTCTCGGCATCTATTATCTTTCTCCCTCCTTTTGCCCGGGCCGATCAGGTGAAGAGGGTGAACAGACGCTTTGACCTCACAGGGATTGACTCTCTGAAGGCAAGGGTTGAGGTCGATGCGGGTGAGCTGCGAGTGAAGCTGGATAAGAAGAACCGGTTCAGGTGGAAATCGGACCACGTCGAGACGAGGATCGAAGGGCTCTATGAGTCTGATGGATATTACTATAACGGCAGTTACGAAAAGACCAAGGGGGAATTGAACGTCAAGATCAACACCGGGGTAGGAGAGGTACATATAAAGGCAAGATAGTCTCTTGCCCACCATGTTGTGAAAGGAGGCTTATAATGCGAGGAAGAGTTCTTTGGTTTGCAGTTGTCCTCATTTTGAGTCCAACCCTTGCCGTAGCTGG
>DTYK01000080.1 GCA_012961925.1 Candidatus Latescibacterota bacterium | reverse complement strand
GGGGAAGATATGGATCTTTTTGACAAAAATAATCGTTTTAATATTGCAAACCTTATTACTTTTGGAAATATTGCTGCAGGTTTGATCGCTATTCATTTTATTGTACATGGAGATTTCTTTACCGCGATCATTTTAGCATGGATAGCCGGTGCCTTAGATATTGCAGATGGAAAAGTAGCACGAAAGTATAATCTGTCGACCGAATTCGGAATACAGGTTGACAAAAGAACCGATGTCACCATCAGCGCAGAGGTAAAGGCATTGGAAAAGGTCTGGCGAGACTCGCTTACGATTATTGTTGCGCCATGATGCGATGGACGTGAACAGAGGGAAAACCTTTGAGCCGTTTCGCAAAAAGCCTATAGCATTAAGGGCTGCCCAACGAAAGAACTACAGCAATGTGTTTTATCCGATGAACAAGCACAGTGATTGCACAACCACCACACCATCGGACGCGGATGAACGCGGATTTGGATGGATGAAGGCAGATTTTTTCATCTACCTAAAGCCGTCAAATATCTGTGCCAATCCGCATCTAAGCGAAGTGGGGATTGGACGGCTGAGTAGTTACAGGATGGAAAACAGATAATGACTGAGGTTGGGGAGGGGAACCTGAACTGGGAGGCCATCCTCAAGGCGTGCGAAGAGGCCGGCACCCAGTGGTATCTGGTGGAACAGGATGTATGCCAGAGACATCCCTTAGAGAGTCTGAGGATCAGCCTGGAGAACTTGAAGAGGATGGGGCTTTCCTGAGGAGATAAAGATGGAAAGCAAACTGAACGTGCTGGTGGTCCTTACCGATCAACAGCGCTGGGACACGGCCGGTTGCTACGGCAACCCTATGGATCTGACCCCCAACCTCGACCAGATGGCCGAGCGTGGGGTGAGGTTTGAATACGCCTTCACCCCTCAACCCGTATGTGGTCCTGCACGAGCTTCCCTCCAGACCGGCAAATACGCCACTAGCGTAGGGGTTTGGAAAAACCACATCCCCTTACCTCAGGGCGAGAAGACCTTAGCTCACCACTTCAAGGAGGCCGGCTACAAGGTGGGTTACATTGGCAAGTGGCACTTGTCCGCCTTGGGGGAGAAGCCCGTTCCTCCCCGACTCAGGGGAGGTTACGACTTCTGGGAGGCTGCTGATACCCTCGAATATACCTCCCATCCCTACGATACCGTGCTCTTCGACGCCGAGGGGAAGGAATTGAAGGTTCCAGGCTACCGCGTGGATGCCCTCACCGAAAGGGCGATCCGCTTCCTGAAGCAAAACAGGGAGCGTCCCTTTTTCCTCTTCCTCTCTTACATCGAACCGCACCAGCAGAACGACTGGAACAGGTTTGTGGCGCCTGAAGGATATGCCGAGAAGTATGCCAACCCCTATGTGCCCCCCGATCTCAAGGCCTTTCCGGGAGACTGGTTCCAGCATCTCCCGGACTATTACGGAATGGTCGCTCGGATAGATGAATGTTTGGGGAAACTATTGTGGAGCTTGGAGGAGTTAGGCCTCTCGGATAGGACCATCGTGGTGTTCACAAGCGACCATGGTTGTCACTTCAGGACCCGCAACACCGAATACAAACGCAGCTGTCATGAGTCCTCTATACGCATCCCTCTGGTCGTGCAGGGGCCAGGGTTCGAGGGGCCGAGGGTTATAAGAGAGCTCGTAAGCCTTGTTGACCTCCCTCCTACGCTTCTTGATGCCGTGGCCATCCCCGTCCCTTCTGCCATGCAGGGCAAGAGTCTGATGCCGCTGGTGCGGGGAGAGGACTCCGGCTGGCAAAACGAGGTCCTCGTACAGATAAGTGAATACCTTGTAGGAAGGGCCATACGCACGCCCAGGTGGAAGTACTGCGTGTTCGCACCGGATAAGGATGGGGGTAAGGACCCCTCAAGCAAGCGGTATGTGGAGAGACATTTGTATGATTTAGCTGCAGACCCCTACGAACTTGTGAACTTGATCGGTCGGAGGGAATACAGGCAGGTGGCAGAGGAATTGCGGGAGGGATTAAGGCGCCTTATGGTCGCCGCTGGGGAGGAGGAGTCCGAGATTCTCGAGGCGAAATATTATCCATAAAGGAACAGTCATGATAAGAGGATAGGATGATTCTTGATAAATTCAGCTTAAAGGGCAAATCCGGCATAGTCACTGGAGCCAGCAGGGGCATAGGCAAAGGGATTGCAGAGGCTTTGGCTCAGGCGGGAGCGAACCTGGCCATCGCTGCCCGAGGCATCTCGGCCTTAGAGAAGGCAGCCGAGGAGCTCAGAAGGTATGGGACCGACGTGATAGCAGTAAGGGCTGACGTCTCCCTCAAAGCCGATGTTGAGAATTTGGTGGCCAAGACCCTTGAGAGGTTCGGAAGGATAGACTTCCTCGGAGGGAGGACATGGCCGAAGCATATAACCTCTACATGAGCGAGCACAAGCTCCCCTTCGAGAGGTTGAGGGAGGAGTTCGTCAGAGTGGGAGAGGACGGCCTCGTATATCGAAGCGTGCCCTTCTGGATATGGAACGTAAAGCCGGAGCCATCCCTAGAGGTGAAGGACTCCGGGGGAGGAGGTCGAGCACATATACTGCCACGATAGGAACTTAGGTGAGGGAAGGGGGCTCCTGTTCCTGGTCAACATAAGTAGGGAGAGGGCGGTCAATGCGACTTTTTCCATCTACCTAAACGGCCAAAAGGTAAGCTCGAAGGATATTGGATGGTGGAGGGACATAGCCTTCAGGAAGGTCCCTATGGGAAGGTCCGCAAG
>DTYK01000079.1 GCA_012961925.1 Candidatus Latescibacterota bacterium | reverse complement strand
GGTTGGGGGAGTGTATTTCTTTGCTCAAGCTCTCTTGTAAAGAAAGCTTGAGCAAAGAAAAGGAAGGATAAGAACTGAAGAACTCTTGTCAGTTTGAGGTCGAAGACTTCGCGAGAAGGAGGCCATGAATGCAGAAGATCACCATAGACCCAGTTACCAGGATAGAAGGCCATCTAAAGATTGAGGTAATGGTGGACGCTGGAGAGGTGAAGGAGGCCACCAGTAGCGGTACCCTCTTCCGAGGACTGGAACTTATCCTGAGGGGAAGAGATCCAAGGGATGCCAGTCGTATTGTACAACGGGCTTGTGGTGTCTGTCCGAGCTCGCATGCTACTGCTTCAGTCTTTGCCCTTGATCGTGCGTTCGGGATCGAGAATGAGATACCGAATAACGGCCGCATCCTCCGTAACCTCATCCTGGGTGCGAACTTTATCCAGTCCCATATTCTGCACTTCTATCACTTAGCTGCCCTGGACTACGTTGATCTGGCACGCCTGGCGGATTATGGGGGCGATGATTTGGGGCTCATGTCGCTTAAGAGGTTCATTGCCGGAGGAGAGCTTGTTCCATTCCTACCGCGTTATGAGGGTGACTACAGACTGGACGATAAGACGAATCAGGATATGGCCTCCCATTATCTTCGTGCGCTGGAGATGAGGCGTAAGGCCCATGAGATGCTTGCGGTCTTCGGCGGAAAGATGCCGCATAACGTCGCGGTGGTGGCTGGAGGGGTAACCGAAAGACCAACCATCGACAAGATAACCAGCTTTCTATGGCGGCTGAACGAGATCAGAGAGTTCATCGATAATGTCTACATACCCGATGTCCTAAGGGTGGCCAAAAGCTACCCGGATTACCTGGAGATAGGGTCGAGCCATAACTGTTTCTTATCGTACGGAGCCTTCGATCTGGATATGGATCAGACAGATCAGACCAGGAGGAGAAGACTCTTCAGGCAAGGATTCGTAGATACCGATTTACACTATGAAGCTCTGAATCCTGAGGGGATAACCGAAGAGGTGAAACATAGCTGGTATGCAGACAGCACCACCCATAGGCATCCGTCTCAAGGAGAGACCATACCCGAGATGGGAAAAGCGGCCGCATATTCGTGGCTTAAGGCGCCACGATATAAAGGGAATGCTCCTGAGGTGGGGCCTCTGGCAAGAATGGTGGTAAGCTGGTATGGAGGTGACCAGAAAGTACGGCAACTGTTGAGCGGTCTGCTTTCGGAAATGAAGGTGGAATTCAGGGACCTCTTCTCTGTCCTGGGCCGTCATGCGGCCAGGGCGCTCGATTGTAAGCTCGTGGCGGACGCCATGGCTGATTGGGTTCTACAACTGACTCCCGGAGAACCCGTATGCGCCACATATGAACTCCCTCAGGAGGGCGAGGGGATGGGGTTGACCGGCGCCCCTCGGGGTGCGCTCGGGCACTGGATAAGGATAAAGGAAGGGGTGATTGAGAGCTATCAGTTGGTAGTTCCTACAACCTGGAATGCCTCTCCGAAGGACGATTCAGAACAGCCCGGCCCTCTGGAGAAGGCCTTGCTCGGAACTAAGGTGAAGGATACGGAGAATCCTTTCGAGATCGTCCGTATCGTCCGTTCCTTTGATCCCTGCCTGGCCTGTGCCGTTCATGTTGTGAATCCGTATGGTAGGGAGTTCATCAGGTTCAGGACGCTCTGACATAGATTTGTGAAAGCAGGATGTGATGGCAGGAGGATTCTTGTGATGGCCCAGAAGGCTAAGCCAGTGGTGTTAGGGGTAGGGAACCTGCTTCTTAGAGATGAAGGGATTGGCGTGCATGTGATCGAGAGGCTTCAGGAGATGGGATTTGATGATGAGGCTGATCTTGTTGACGCAGGTACCGCTGTTTTCGATTACCTGGAGCTCCTTGAAACAGCAACGAAACTTATCATCGTGGATGCGGTCGTCGCCGGTGGGGAACCAGGATCTGTGTATCGTGTGGACCTATCTGGGGTTGATCTTTATAGCTCCGGGGGATCCTACCTGTCCCTTCACGAACTGGGGTTGTTGGACTCCCTTCGCTGGCTGAATAGACGTCCTGATGAGGTAATCATTATCGGTGTGGAACCGAAAGACATGGGTTGGGGTATCGGCCTGTCCCCTGAGGTGGAGGCGAAGATGCCCCGGATTCTTCAGAAGGTTATAAAGGAGATAGAGAGTCGCTTCGTGGATATTCGTAGCGGAAATCGGCATCCCATAGAGTAACAGGAGGAATAAGATGCTTGTTTCGGAACGCAAACCATGGGAGGAGATCCTGCAGTCTCTGGGCACAAGGGATAGGATCTTCGTTGTCTCCTGTGGTGGATGCGCAGATGCCTGTGAGACGGGGGGGAATGAAGGATTGGTAGAAGCAAAGACAAAACTCCAGGAGGCCGGAAAGCAGGTGACGGGAGCGGTGTTGGTGGACTATCTATGTAATAAAGTCCTCGTTGGCATCCGCATGGGCAGGTACATCAAGGAACTTGAGGGGTCGGATCTGGTCTTAGTGCTCTCCTGCGGCGTAGGGGTACAGGTTGTTGGCGCGATGGTGGATCTGCCGGTTCACCCTGCCGACAACACTCTCTTTATGGGTGGATTTACAGGTGTGTGGCCGGGAGCGGAGAGATGTGCGCAGTGCGGAGAGTGTCGTCTGGGCGTCACAGGGGGAATCTGTCCCGTAACCAACTGTACCAAAGAACTACTGAACGGACCCTGTGGTGGATCCAATAACGGCAAATGCGAGGTGGACCCGGAGAAGGATTGCGGGTGGATGTTGATATACGAACGGCTAAAGAGATTAGGCCGCCTGGAGGACATGAAAGGGATCCGGCCAGCCAGGGATCATAAGCTGATGGAGCCACCTCCAGAACGGAGGAAGACGATCTACTGGGCCCTGGAGAACGTGGAATAGAGAGCGAGGGTTGAGAGATGAAATTACGGGAGCTTTTCGAAGAGGGCAGATTTGTGTTAACATCGGAGATCGGTCCACCAAAAGGTGTTCTGTTAGACGAGATGTTCGCAGAGATAGAACCCCTCAAAGGAAAGGTGGATGCCATAAATGTCACGGACAACCAGAGTTCAGTCATGAGGCTGGGCTCCCTGCCAGTTTGCCATATCCTCAAAGAAAGGGGATTCATACCTGTCTTCCAGATAACATGCCGTGACCGCAACAGATTGGCTTTGCAATCAGATATTCTCTCTGCTTATGTGTTAGGGGTTGAAAATGTGCTCTGTATAACCGGTGACCACAATGTCTTAGGTGACCATCCGCAGTCCAAACCTGTCTTTGACCTCGACTCGGTCCAGCTTATAAAGACGGTCAGGGGATTGACGCGGGGGAGGGATATGGTTGGCAACGAACTTGAAGGCTCACCCGAATTCTGTATTGGTGCCGTGGTCAATCCGGGCGCCGACCCTCTAGAGCCCCAGATCATTAAGATGGAGTTGAAGGCCGAAGCAGGGGCAGAGTTCTTCCAGACGCAGACCGTATACGACGTTGGTCAATTTGAGAGGTTTATGAGCCAGGTAGAGCGGCTGAAGCGCCCCGTGATGGCCGGCATAGTGTTCCTCAAGTCGGCTGGTATGGCCAGATTTATGAACCAGAACGTTGCAGGCGTCTCCGTGCCTGATGACATCATCAAAGAGTTGGCCTCGGTGAGCAAAGAGGACCGACCCAAAAAGAGCGTGGAGATCACCGCACGCATCATCAGAAGTCTGAAGGACATGTGCCAGGGCGTGCATCTCATGCCTCTGGGATGGGATAGATATGTGCCGGACGTGTTGAAAGAGGCGGATCTGAGGTAGGAGGGTACTCTGGTCCGTCCAATGCAAGATGGGTCAAGATAGAAAATGGGAAATAGGAAATGGACGAACATAAACTGAGTCAGCCGTTTGGTATAGCCACCGCCGCTAAATGCTGTTGACTTTATACAGGAAAATAGTATCTTATATGGTGTATGCGGCTCACTTCGTCGCTGGCAACAGGGGTTGGTCAACTGGTTCTGGAACGGTTCAATCCGTGTTTCCGACGGGCTGGATTCACTGAAAAGCAGAAAATTAACTTGGGGCGAAATGGTTCACCAACGGAAAGCTTAGGTAAATAGAGGCCGGGCATTTTTGCTCGGATTTTTTTTCAGGAGGAACCCCGGATGGATCTCAGGGGCAGGAAAGTCACTGTCATGGGATTGGGTCTCTTTGGAGGAGGGCTTGGCGTCACCTGCTTTCTGGTCAGCAAGGGTGCCCAGGTGACGGTGACAGATCTGCGGGGAGAGAAAGAGCTGAAGGAGTCCCTCGAGGCCCTGTCAGGACTGCCGGTCAAGTTAAAACTGGGCGGACATGAGGAAGCGGATTTCAGGGATACTGATATGGTGGTTGTCAACCCGGCCGTGCCGAAGGACTCCCCGTACCTGAAGATTGCGCGGGATAACGGAGTGCCTATTGAGACAGAGATGAACCTCTTCTTCAAGCTGTGCAAGTCACCTATCATCGGTGTCACTGGAACAAACGGAAAGACGACGACAGTTGCCCTTATCGGGGAGATGCTCAGGAAGATCGAACCGAGGACGCCTGTCGGGGGGAATATCGGTGGATCAATGCTTGATCGACTCGACGATCTGAGCGACGAGGTTCCCGTGGTTCTGGAACTCTCCAGCTTTCAACTCGAAGATCTTCAGACAATCCACAAAAGCCCCCATATCGCCGTTGTTACCAACCTCACGCCAAACCACCTTGATCGCCACGGAACGATAGAGAACTACATAAAGGCGAAGAAGGGGATCATCCTGAACCAAACTCGCAAAGATGTTGCCATATTGAATTACGATGACACGGTCGTTAGCTCCTGGAAGAAGGATTGCAAGGGGGACGTCCTCTTCTTCAGTTTACAACATCCGGTTGATCGTGGTGCTTATATTGAAAATGACCAAATAGTCGTGGGAGAAGAGAGGATATGCCGAACAGAAGAACTTCTTCTACCCGGGCGGCACAGTCTTTCCAATGCCCTTGCTGCCGTGACAGTTGCGTGGCTGTGTAAGGTGGACAGCGAAGCCATCGCCGGGGTTCTACGTGGCTTTAAGGCTTTGGAGCATCGGCTGGAGTTCGTGAGGGAGGTCAGTGGGGTAAAATATTATAATGACTCTATCGCCACAACTCCGGAGGCAACGATAGCCGCTCTCAACACCGTTAAAGGAGGTATTATCCTCATCGCCGGTGGCTCTGACAAAGGTCTGTCTTATGTTCAACTGGCACGGATTATTGTAGAGAGGGTAAAAAGCCTTCTGCTGATAGGAGAGACGGCTGATCAGATCGCCAGGCTTGTCAAAGAGGAAAGCAATAGGAGGGGGAGGGAGTTAAAGATATGTCGCTGTGCTTCTCTGGAGGAGGCCGTTCGAAGAGCAGAGGCCGGTTCGCAGCGAGGTGATACAGTGGTAATGTCCCCAGCGTGTGCAAGCTACGACATGTTCCGCAATTTTGATGAAAGGGGAAAGAGGTTCAAGGGGCTGGTATGGCAACTGTGAGCTGTCTGTATACTGATTTGTTGTATTGGTTGCAACGGCGGTGTAATAACGACCTTGGCCTTATCCCTTGACTTTTTCGTGATTGCTACGTAATTTAATTAGAAGAAGAAAAATAAGACAATTCTTCAAGGGAGGAAAATGGATAAACTGATCAGTGAGAAGGCGAAGATCGGCCAAGGCACAGAGATCGGGCACAATACTGTGATATCCGATGATGTGACGATCGGCGAAGGATGTAGCATAGGACATGGCGTGGTTGTTCATGGAGGGGTTCAGATCGGGAACAATGTGAGGATCGATGACTTTGCCGTTCTGGGCAAGGGGCCAATGAAAGGTGCGATCAGCATCATGAAGCGGAGGAAAGAGGAGGATCTACCGCCGGCACGAATCGGAGATGACTGCATCATCGGGACGTCGGCTATAATATACAGGGGCTGCACCATCGGGAAGAGAGTCCTGGTGGCTGACTTCGCATCGGTCAGGGAGAACACCTCCATCGGGGATTGTACAATAGTTGGACGAAACGTGACTATAGAGAACTTCTGTATTATAGGGAGATATTGCAAGCTTGAGACTGACAGTTACATCACAGCCTACTCTATGTTAGAAGACTGGGTTTTTATCGCTCCTGGGGTTATCACGTCCAATGACAATTTTGTCGGCCGGACCGAGGAGAGGTTTAAACATTTCAAAGGGGTTACAGTTAAGAGGGGTGGGCGCATAGGCGTAGGCGCCGTCATCCTCCCGGGCAAGGTGATAGGTGAGGATGCCCTGGTAGCAGCGGGGTCTGTTGTCACCCACGACGTTCCTGCCAGGAAGATCGTTCTTGGAGCCCCGGCCAGAGTCTGGCGGGACGTACCGCCCGAGCAACTGCTTGACAACCAGGGTTGGGAAGGAACCTGAGAAGACCCATAGTCGGCCAAAGGTTGAAAAGGCTCGCGACCTTAACTCAATTCGACGATGCAAGATCATAATGAATTTGATCTGACGACACCCGTTCAGTTTCTGAAGGGCGTGGGGCCTAAACGTGCAGGTGCCCTGAAGAGCGTCGGGATAGAGACGATCGAAGGGCTCCTCTATTACATACCACGCCGATATCTGGACAGGAGCAATGTACTTCCGATATCACGTCTCCCCTTAGGTGAGGACGTCACCGTGATAGGCAAAGTCGAGGTCTTCGGCATTAAAGAGGGCAGGAGAGACCGTTTTATCCTGATTCTCAGTGACGGGACTGGTTTCTTAAACTGTGTATGGTTCCAGGGGCTGCGTTATCTTTCAAATCTCTTTTCAATTGGTGATACGGTTGCAGTGAGCGGCAGGGTAACCTTCTTCAAAGGCAAGCAGATAGTCCACCCTGAGTTTGAGATCATCTCATCCAAAGAGGATGAAGACCTCCTCCACACTGGCAGGATCATCCCGCTTTATCCATCCACAGCTCAGTTAAGGGAGAAGTCCCTGGACAGCCGTGGCCTCAGACGCATAATAAAGCCGGCCCTGGACAGATTTGCGCCATATATCCCCGAGACGCTCCCGGCCTCGATCCTGGAGCGAAACCGGATAATGTCACGCTCAGAGGCGCTCTATGCTGTCCATTTTCCCGATTCCCTGGAGGAGGCCGAACGTGCTCGCCAACGACTGGCCTTTGAGGAATTCTTCTATCTGCAATTGATGCTCGCTCTCAAAAGACGGGAGCGCATGACCGATTCTGAAGGGATTGTCTTCACCAGGATAGGTACTCTGGTATCAAAACTCCTGGAAAGGCTCTCCTTCGAACTGACAGAAGCTCAGAAGAGGGTTCTTCACGAGATTCGTGCCGACATGAAGAGTCCCAGGCCTATGAATCGCCTTCTACAAGGAGATGTAGGATCGGGCAAGACCATGGTGGCACTCATAACCATGCTGATCGCAATTGAAAACGGGTATCAAGCGGTCTTGATGGCTCCAACTGAGGTGCTTGCAGAACAGCATTTCCTTACGATTCACGGTCTGCTGGAAGAACTTAGTGTGAAGGTATGCCTGCTTATCGG
>DTYK01000078.1 GCA_012961925.1 Candidatus Latescibacterota bacterium | reverse complement strand
TCAAGCCTTTTACGAAAAGGCTTGGAAGAAAAGGAGTGGGAGAGCCCTTCCGGGCTCGAAGGGCAGCCCGATGCCTTCACCTGAACCGTCATCGGCTCACTCCGCTGTTTTTCCGAAACTTGCCTTCGCTCCGCTCAGGCTCAGATAGAGCGAAAGGGCGGCCGCTCCGTTCGCCGGACGGTCTTAAGGGCACTTCATACTACACCAAACACTTAAGCTCGGCTCGTTTTTCGCATTACATGGTCTTTGAAAACTCCAGGCAAATTTGAGCTCTCTCCTTATGAAGCAGGGCTGAGAGGATTGCTATTCTTTCAGGACGATCGGCTTCGACAATCCCGAGGTCACATCTATCCCCGGCTCGATCCGGCCGTTCCCGTTTTTATCGAACCAGAAGTAGAGGAGATATCTGCCGGGGAGGAGACCCTCAAACTCGAACCGCCCGGAGGGGCCAACGGTCGTCCGTGAAACCGGGGATTTCAGATAGTGCTCAAGGTGCCACCGGTAATATATGCTGGATTCCAGATAGGCCCCGCCCATTATCCGGTCTTCGGGTTGCAAGTCCCCATCCACAATGACATCGCCGGTGATTTTCCCTGCCCCTGTCAGGATCGATCCCTCGTCGATCTTGATGAACTTTACGTTCTCCTTTAGATGGGTTGAGACGTTGATATCAGCGGTGCTCACCCCACCTGCACTGACCAGCACCTCCTGGCCGTACATCAGCGTCCGCAGATCCTGTTTTGGTTCTCCGGTATAGTCGTCTTTCACCTCTTTGACATAAAGGTATCTGACTCCCGGGGCAATGTGGTCGAAAGAGAAATTCCCCAGAGAATCGGGTTCGGTCCTCCTTCCCCAGAACCAGGGGAGGTCCGATATTCCCTTGCAGTCGGTGCTGAGGCCTACTACGATCCTCCGGTTGCCATCATAATTCACTCTACCCGCAACGCTGCCAAGGGCCATCTTTGGATCAAGGGGTGGCCTGGGGATATAGTCAGGGTTAACCAGCCCGATTATCTCATCAAGGATGATCTTCCCCCTCTGAGGACCGAAAGACGACCCCTTGGCCTCATATGTTATGGCCTCATACGCCTCAGCTTCAGAGGTTATGTAGCCTATGGCATCGTTGGCTATAGTTATGAGGAAGCTGTTATCATATCCCGCATGCTCCTCAAATCTGGCCCCCAGTTCGGCTGTGAGTTCTCCAGGGATGACGCCGATGGCCGTATTATTGAGGATCAGGGCTTGAAGCAGCGTCCTCGGTTCTTTTCGCCAGGCCTTTTCCTTCAAAGGCATCTCTATCACCTTGGACTTGAAGACCATCCGCACCTCAGGCTCAGTCCGGATCTGGTCTGATACCTCCATCACTCTCCTTGCAAGCTCGACCACAAAGGCCTTTCTCTGTGGGACCTTAATGCCATCTATCTGGTCGAACTCCAGTGAGGGTTGCTGGTCGCCGGCCGCCCCAAGTGCGAAGAAGGTGAAGAGGTCATGATATTCTCTCCCCTTCTCATACTGTGAGAAAAGCATCTGGCCGTTTTTGATCAGCTCGATGTATTTCATGGCATAGCCCGGCCATCCAGGACCGAACTTGCCGATGGTATCCGGACCCCATGCGGTGGTGAATATGTTGGGATGGCTGCCGAAATTGAATAGGATAGCCCTAAGGTTCCCTTCAGAGTCATCTATCCTGCCCACGTAGAGATGGGTGTTGACAAAACCCCCCACAGTTCTGTGTCTATTTACGGTGATCCTCCGGCGGAGCGTCCCCATCCCGAAGCCTATCCTGGCATTGAACATGTCCTTCCTTGCCGTTCGGATTGCCTTCACCACCTGTCCGGCGATCCATTCCCTGACCTTCTCCCTGTGGGTCCTCGCATATGAGTGGTTATGGGTTGCGGCAAGGATGATGTTCGCTCCGTTGATCCCAGTCTCCTGCTGAATTCTGTCTTTTATGTACTGGGCTGTTTGGGCCCTGAAGCCGATCACATCACACTCGATCAGCAGGACCTCGAGATCCCCCACCTTCAGAATCAGTACCTTAGCCATAATGTCCGGGCCGTAGAATTCAAACGTCGGGACCTGTTTACCATATGAGGGTTCTATAGGCCATGGGGGTGCGATCGTAATGGCTCCCATCCCGACCTTCAATGATCCCTCGGCTGCTTGTTCAAAAACTTTGCCCACATCTTCAGCTCTAAAGATCTCCTGGGTGTCCCGGGGGTAAGCAGAGACGACCGGTTGACTGGTCAGGAGCAAGAAACCAGAGAGAGCAAGGGTGATCCTCATCAAAATCCCCTTTATCATCAGATTCCTCCCTTCCGTTATCTGGGATCTCCCATCTTATCTTAATTCTTATCCTTCCTTTTCTTTGCTCGCCCAAAGAGTCTTCCTGTGGGAGAGCCCTTCTGGGTTCGAAGGGCAGCCCGAAGCCTTCGTTCCAATGCCATCGAGGGCAGAAGCCCTCTCCCACAAATATAGCTCTGAAGCATTAACTCCAAACTCGCCTTTCCTTCGGCCAAGCTCAGACAGGGAAAGCGGGCGCTCCATTCGCCAAACGGTCTTAGCAGATCCGGCCTAAGGGTGCTTCACCTACCCTATACTGAACGGCTAACTCGGAGATGATCCTTTTTCTCGTCTTTACCAGCCGTGGGTTTTGTTACCTCAAGGAAGATGGGTCTCTCCATTATCAGGGCGCTCTCTCCGTCGGAGTAGTAGCCTTTCCGTAGACCTGTAATTCTGAATCCGAACCTCTCATACAGCGAGATTGCACCTCTATTTGAAACCCTTACGGTGAGGCTGACCTTCCCTTTGCCTAACTTATGCCCGTGCTCCAGAAGGACTTTTAGTAGTCGGCTCCCGATTCCCCGTCGTCTTCGGGTATTTCGAACTGCGAGGTTCGCTATATATATCCTGTCTGTGCAGATCACGGAGACGGCATATCCTACTACAGTACCATCGGATTCTGCGACCACCGCATAGCTGTCTGAATCTTTGAGGACGTTGCTGAAACAGTACTCGGACCATGGCATCTTGAAGGAATCCCTCTCGATCTCCATCACAGACTGCAGATCGGAGTAGCGCATCCGTCGGATAGCTATCCCCTCGTCTGGCATTCTAAATCCTTTGGTAAACTTTACAGATACTTTTTCCTGTGGAGTTCTCAGTCTTGTCGATGCTAATGGGAAAAAGGGTTCTGGTAAGGTGTAATATGATATAAAAAGGGCAAAAAGTCAACCCATTTTGACGTACGGGCCGGTGCTACGTTGGGAGATCTTTTGCTTTACCTCTTCAAAAGAAATGTACCCGGTTTTTCCCCTTGACAAAAGGCTTGGATATTCTTATGATATAAGAGCTCTCTTGATCATATGGAGACATATGGGGGTGACCATCGGTTGCGGAGAGGGGTTGAATACCTTGGATCAACCCCCAACTGGCTCGGGCTCCAAGAGTTTCGGCAGCAGGATATCACTTCTGGTTTATAAACAGGTTCGTGTCTCTGATTCTCAACAGGAAAGGTCTCGACATCCCGCCCATAGACTTGGTTGAAGAGGTTTATGCGGGATTTTATTTTGTCGGCATCTCCCGTTGTCTCGGCCAGCCGTCGATGTCCTGACTCTGGTGTTTGAAATCAACCGGTCCGCACCCTGGTGGATGAGGCGGTTGAGGCGGGTTCGCATCGGGTCCTCTGGGATGGAGGGGGCAGCTCAGGCAATCAGGTGGCAAGCGGGATATATCTTTACCATTTGACCGTTAACGGAGGGCAATGGGTAGCGGTGCGTCGGATCGCGCTCCTACGCTGAGTCCGCTTAGACCGTACAGGATCTGGAGTTAAGACTTCAGGTTTTCATCCCCAAAGCTACAGGTTCTGCGGCCTGTTCGTTGCCTTAATTCACGATTGGAGGGGATCTTTTGTGCTGTGCAAAGGTTAGGAAGGATTATTTCGCATATTTCCGTTGACAAACATAAAATGGTGTGTTAAATTATAATGTTAGAACAATCTTCTTAAAAGGCCTCGATTAGCCTACAGAGATGTTACTATCAGGAGAGGTGAAGATATGGACGTTGCGGAAATTGAGAGAAAGATCGAAGTTGTTAAGACCCCGAAAGTGACAAAGGTGGCCTCCGCCTTTTCTGGAGGACTGGACTCAAGCCTCAGTATCGCCCTACTAAGGAGGAAGTATAAGGCGAAGGAGATTGTGCCTATCACTGTGGACATCGGCCAGGGCGATGAGGAGATCGAGCAGTGCAAGAGACATGCAAAGGCCCTTGGGATCGCGCCGATCTTCATCGACGTCAAGGAGGAGTTCGCAAACGAGTGGCTGTCCATGGCCATCAAGGCCAACTCCAGCTACGGAGGCTACCCTGTCTCCACCTCAATGACAAGACAACTGATCGCCCGAAAAGTGGCAGAGAGGGCTGTAGAGCTTGGCTGCGACGCTCTGATCGAGGGAAGCAGCGGGAAGGGGAACGATCAGTACCGTATGCACAACGTCTTCACCCTCTTTGCACCAGGTCTGGAGATCCTCGTACCCGTGAGGGACTTTGATCTCACAAGGGGCGAAGAGGAGGCACTGTGCAAGGCCTGGGGCATACCGGTGGCAGAGACTCTGGCGGGCGGGGACGACAAGACCATGTGGTGTCGTTCAATAGCCAGCGGGGCAATAGACCTTAACCAGGAACTCCCGGATGACATATGGATGTGGCTTGTGGTACCCGAGAAGGCAAAGGACGAACCGACCATCATCGAGATCGAGTTTGAAAAAGGTGTACCCGTTTCACTGAACGGACGCCGCATGTCGCTTTCCCAGATCATTCCAGAGCTGAACACGATCGGAGGTGAAAACGGAATCGGGCGAATCGATATGTTTGAAGACGGGATCATGGATCTGAAGTCGAGGGAGATCTATGAGGCGCCAGCAGCAAAGATTATCCTCGCACTCCACCAGGATCTGGAACAGTTGTGTCTTACCAAAGACGAGATCCTCTTCAAGAAGGCCATAGACCAGAAATGGGCCTACATGATGTATCATGGCGAGGCATTCCATCCTCTGCGATACGGTCTGGAGGCCTTCATCGATCAGTCACAACAGGTGGTGAACGGAAAATACCGCGTGAAACTGTACAAGGGCAATATCGAGATCCTGAGTCGTGAGTCGGATACCGGACTCTTCTGCCCGGAGATCCGTTCCATAAAGAACAAGGGGTTCAATCAACAGATGTGCCGGGATGCGGCCCACATACGAGGCCTGCCATACCAGGTGCTGGCCAAGAGAGGAGGGATAAAGTAACAGGTGGGTAAGCTGTGGGAGAAGGGATATAAGCTGGACGAGGAGATAGAGCGGTTCACAGTTGGAGAGGACTATCTCCTTGACAGGGCGCTTGTCGAAGCCGACGTGCTGGGCAGCATCGCTCACGCTCGGATGCTTTCCAGCATCGGCATCCTCAGCGACGGGGAATTCACCAGGGTGAAGGAGGCCCTGCTGGAGGTCCTGACCTTGAACGAGAAGGGTGAGTTCGAGATCAAGCCGGAGGATGAGGATGTCCACACCGCAATCGAGAACGCCCTTACTCGTGAACTGGGCGATCTGGGCAAGAAGATTCACACAGCCCGGTCCCGGAACGACCAGGTCCTGGTGGATATCCGTATATACACCAGAAAGAGGCTTCTGTTGGTGGAGGCAGAACTGCTGAGACTTGCCGATACGCTGGTGGCGTTTGCCGAAGAACACAGGGATGTACCGATGCCTGGCCGGACACATACCCAGCGGGCCATGCCTTCATCAGTGGGCCTCTGGGCAGGTGCCTTTGCAGAGTCCCTTTTAGATGATCTTGAACTGCTTGAGGTAGCCTACTACCTGAACAACCAGTGTCCCCTTGGTTCAGCAGCCAGCTATGGAGCGTCCATCCCTATAGACCGGCAGTTGGTTAGCAACCTGCTCGGCTTTGATCGGGTGCAGAACAACGTGTTGTATGCCAACAACAGCCGCGGCAAGATAGAGGCCATAGTAGCCTTTGCCCTCTCCCAGGTGACCGAGGATCTCTCCAGGCTATGCAACGACCTTATATTCTTCAGCATCCCTGAACTTGGCTATTTCAGCTTGCCAGAAGAGTACTGTTCGGGCTCGAGTATTATGCCCCAGAAGCGAAATCCATGTGCGCTTGAGCTGGTCCGTGCCAGATCTGCAAGGCTCCTCTCCAGACTGTTCCAGTTGGTGATGACCACCCGCAATCTTCCCTCCGGCTATAACAGGGATCTTCAGGAGACAAAGGGACCGTTAATGGAGGTGTTAGATATTGCGGAATCCTGTTTAAAAGTAGTAGGGAAGATCTTTCAGAAGCTTCGGGTGAACCGTGATGTGCTGTTAGGGTCGTTTACTCCGGAGCTCTTTGCAGCCGACGAGGCACTCGAGCTTGCTGCAGAAGGGATGCCCTTCCGGGATGCCTATCGGGAGGTGGCGAAGAGGCTGGACGAACTGAAGGAACGGGACCCTGTGAGGAGCATTATGTCCAGGAGACACATCGGAGCGCCCGGCAACCTCTGTCTGGATAAGGCACGGGGCAAGATCCAGTCGGCAACTGCCCAGGTCAGGGAGGAGGAGAATAGACTCTCCCAAGTGCGAGATCATCTTATCAGTTTATAAACGAAGAACTGGCAATTCGAATTGCATATAGTTGGAGCCAGAAACGGAGGGTTGCTCACTCATGGAGATCTTAGGATTTGCGCTGAGGCCGAAGGCGATCATCGATAACCCGACTGATGCAGAATTAAGACAGATGGCTTTGAACCAGGGCGGGATCATCACCCAGTTCGGAAACATCGCCCTGATCACGCGGATCCGCAGCCGCAGTGCTAAGTTCACGGAGATAATCCTCAGGGACCTGAACCAGGCAGAGAGGGAGTTGCTCGGGCAGGTATTTGATGCGATAAGGACTAAAGTGATGATCCAGCTTGATCGTACCATGTGCATGAATCCCGGATTCAAGATCGCGTGCCGGATCTATGTAGATGCTGAATACGCCCGTCTGCCCCTTATGTGGGGGAATACGCTCTTCCCTTCGGAAGAAAAGGATCCGGAATTCGTTACCATTGTACTGCCTGACTGGCCAGACCGAAGAGTGCTTGTATTCCCGGAGAGCGGTCTGACCATTGTGCTGGGCAGCGACTACAAGGGTGAGATAAAGAAGAGCATGTTGCGAAAGCTGATGTATCAGGTTAAGAAACAGGGATGTTTAGGCCTTCATGCGGGGAGCAAGATCTTGCAGATACGTCGCGACGGCAACTTGAGGGACGTGGGTTTTCTCTTCTTCGGGCTCAGTGGGACCGGAAAGACCACGCTCTCATGCCATTCCCACTGGCTTCGATATCCGGAGCGCGTGATCATCCGTCAGGACGATGTGGTGGTCCTCCAGCCCGACGGCCGTTGTGTCGGCACCGAGGACTCGTATTATATCAAGACCGATGGACTTGAACCGGACACCCAGCCGTTGCTTTATGCGGCCTCCATCTCTCCGAGGGCGATACTCGAGAACGTGAAGGTCCATCCGAATGGCAAAGTGGACTTCTTCGATCAGTCCCTCACATCAAATGGACGGGCCATGGTAAAAAGGTCAGACGTGGCCTTCACCGATGACCGGATCGACCTTGACAAGGTGGACAACATAATCTTCATCACCCGCCGCTATGACATCGTACCTCCGATAGCCAGGCTCTCTCCCGAATGGGCTGCCGCAGCCTTTATGCTCGGGGAATCCATTGAAACCTCTGCAGGAGATCCCGAACAGGCAGGGAAATCCAAACGGGTAGTGGGTACAAATCCGTTCATCATAGGCTCGGAGGCCGAAGAAGGCAACCGCTTTCTGGAAATAATGCGTAATAACCCGGACATCCAGTGTTTTCTCCTTAACACTGGATGGGTGGGCGGTGAGCGCAGCGGCGTGAAGATCTCCATCAAGGATTCCGTCAAGATAATAGAGATGATCGCCAGGGGGGAGATTCGCTGGAGGGAGGACCCCATCTGGGGGTATGAGATACCGGCTGAAATCCCCGGCATAGACATGAGCCGATTTGATCTTGAGAACCACTACACTAAAGATCGGCTCCAGGAGGTGGCCACCCTCCTGAGAGAAGAGAGGAGGGAATGGCTGAAGCAATTTAAGGGTCTGGATCCGGCAATCCTGAAGCTCTTCGATTAGATATACCAGGAATTTCCATGTTAAGTAGTTGAAGTAATCTTTTTCTTTGGTTCGAAAATAGAATTTTCATGTTTCGTGGTGCCCCTCAAGGGCATGAACGTTTGCTTGGCCAAAGCAAGCTTTCTTTACAAGAAAGCTTGAGCAAAGAAATACTCCC
>DTYK01000077.1 GCA_012961925.1 Candidatus Latescibacterota bacterium | reverse complement strand
GCGAGAACGCCTTCTCTTTTCGGCACAGTTCAGCCTCCTTTCTCCATATCATAACTACAGCGGTTTCCTGAGACCAGATGGTGGACCGAATTGTTAATCACATAAAAACCCTCCGAATCCCAGGAGTTCCATCTGGCATATGGTCGGCTCCCATCTCCCTGGTACGGCGTTCCGGGGCTGCTCTTCCGCAGGCCGTCAAGAGCCCCTTCACCTTCTCCCTGACCTCTCTCTCCTCCACAAGACCCAGACAGCTTGTGTGTGGGCAGGCATTCATCTGCTCGCGCGTGCAAGGTGAGCAATCGATCTCACCCTTAAGGATGACCGTGTGATCGCCCCTTGGTCCCCACACCTCAGCATCAGACGGGCCAAAGATGGCCACAGTGGGAGTACCAACAGCCGCTGCGATGTGACTGATACCGGAATCATTGCCGACGAAACACCCGCATCTTTCTATAATTGAGGCAAGGTGGACCAGCGAAGGGGTCTCGAGAATAACCGGGCGACCGGCGGTGATCCGATTCGCCACCTCCATTACCGCATCCTCATCTGCAGGCCCTGAGATGAGGATGACCGCCGCCTCGAGATCCCGCATAACCCAATCTGATAAGGTGGCAAACCTCTCTGGCCTCCATCTCTTCTTGCGGCTGCCGCTACCAGGGTGAATGGCAACGGCCTGCTCAAGACGATGCTCCTGCCAGAACGCCTCAGCGAACTTACGATCTTCGGAGGCGAGAAATATCTTCGGTGAGGTCTCCGTCACAGGGACTCCCAATGCCCTGATGGGTTCCAGCAGATGCTCGATGATATGGGCGCTGCAATTCGGATCCGGGATCGGGTTTAGGGATAGAACCTGACCCGCTCCGGTTCTTCTGAGGTTATCAGCGAAAACACCATCCTCATCAACACAAAACGACACTATGAGGTCAAACCCTGAGAAGTAGCTGACGAGCCTATCTGACAAGCTGCTGTTTTCAGAGAAAAAGGGGGCTATCTCTTGCTGGTCGATCGAGCTTATCCTGTCCGCATAATATCTGCCGTCGATAAGGGAAAGTCTGGAAGGATAGCCCATAACTTCGATCTGGGCATCAGGATAGGCAGCACGGAGGGCCCCGATTACGGGCAGAGTGAGAACCAGGTCGCCTATAGCACCCGTCCGAATCACCAGAATCCGGTTCATCGCTCCTTTAACTCTCGCATACTGAGGATTGATGCTTAGCCCAACTCATTACCGGTCTTCGAGCCTGCGAGTCAGGATCTATGTAGTATCAACACCCTGCCAGGGACTGGCATTTATGGTAAAAGTATACTAAATATCATACCAAAAGGCAAGGATTATTTAAGTTAATCTCGAGTCCTTATGACCCAATTTCAGAACTCATAACATAAGGCACAAAAATTATGCATCAAAATTGATGTGCAGAAGATTTGCTTGACTTTACGATGCGAATACATTAACTTTTGGTGAGGTGGTTAGACTTAGGGTCAAATGAGATATACGGCGACCGGGAGGTACTCTGGAACGGAGGTGGTAAGGGGCCTAAGGATATATGATCCATAATTTTGCAACAATGGGGGGATGAGCGAAAGTTGCTTTGTAAATCTTGATATTTTATAGAATTAGTCGCTTGAGACGAAGGAATGATTATACAGAAAGAGATAGAGGAAATCGTTAAGAGGATAGTGACCGGCTATAAGCCTGAAAAAATCGTTCTTTTCGGTTCTTACGCTTATGGGAATCCAACCGAGGATAGTGACTTAGACCTATTGGTAGTAAGTAAAAAGCAGTGAACTTTCAAGGTACAAGAGAGCGAGAGAAGTCAGGAAGAATTTATGGGGGGTAACTGACATTCCTAAGGATATACTTGTTTATACTTTGGAAGAAATTGTTGAATGGAAAGAGGTAGAAGAAGCATTTATTACAAACATAGTGAAAGGGGGAAAGGTTTTATACGAAAACAACGAAGGAAATCTCCGCATTTAAAGAGGGGGCAGATAAACTTACTGATTATGCTATTGGGGTGCGTTATCCAGAAGAGCCATTTGAGCCAACTTCAGAAGAGGCAAAAGAAGCTCTCGAAATGGCAAAGAAAATAAAGGAATTCGTTTTAAACAAAATAATTTTGGAGTAAAGCCGACCAGGGGGCAAGTCTACAGCAATTCGGGGGTAATTCAGGAGATAGTAGACAGCAAAGTCCAAGTTCGGAACCTCAAAGAGAATACCTCCAGCCTCGCTTCATAAGGCGAGATCTAAAGCTTGGAATATTTTTTGGATCATTTCAGGCGATCATGCCATTAATAGTAATAGGAACCGTAACCTTTCTGTTATCGTCTCTTGGCGTCTTTATTGGTAACAGACTTGGACACCTCTTTGAGAAAAAAATTGAGATCGTAGGAGGTCTAATTTTGATTGGCATTGGCATAAGAATACTGGTTGAACATTTGGCTTAGAGGATGCCAGTTTACATTGCCTATTAAAGAAGCCGAACTCCCAAAAATTTGACCTTTCCGAACTGGAGGAGGTAGACTTTCGATGCTAAAGGGCCCGAAGCTTGATGAGGAAGAGATCAGGAGGATAGTACGACAGGCGCTGGAGGAGGATGTAGGCGCGGGCGACATCACCTCTCTATGGACAGTTGATGAAGACAAGTGGGCCAGTGGTACCATATTTGCCAACGAAAAGGGAATTGTCGCTGGGATAGAAGTGGCAAGGGTTGTCTTTGAGGCCGTGGACAAAAGAACACGGTTTGAGGCCCGTATTGCCGACGGCGAAGCTGTGAAGGCTAAAACTGCAGTCGCTCGCATCACCGGTCCTGCAAGGGCGATCCTGACCGCCGAGCGGACTGCCCTCAATTTCCTTCAAAGGATGTCAGGCATTGCAACTTTGACGGCAAAGTACGTGGAGGCGGTTAAGGGGACGAAGGCCAGAATACTCGATACCAGGAAGACTACACCCGGTCTGCGGGCCCTTGAGAAATACGCTGTTCGCAAGGGAGGAGGTCAAAATCACAGATTTGGCCTCTACGATATGGTGCTGATAAAGGAGAACCACATCCGGGCAGCCGGCGGTATCGTTCAAGCTATTGCCAAAGCCAGACAAGCATCAGAGGCACAAAAGGGCAGGGCCCTTTTAGCGGTCCGTGAGAACATCAAGATCGAAGTTGAGGTGAGGTCACCAGAAGAGGTCAGACAGGCCCTCTCAGCCGGTGCCGACAGGATCATGCTGGACAACATGGAAGAAGAGCAGATCCGAAAGGCAGTGGATGTTATCAGAAGCTCAGGAGAAGACATAGAGATTGAGGCTTCAGGCGGGATCAAGCTGGAAAACGTCAGGCAGATTGCCGAAACCGGCGTAGATTTCATATCGGTAGGGGCATTGACCCACTCCGCCCCGGCGCTGGACATGAGCCTCTTAATGGAGGAGACAGACCCTTCCGATGTTATGGTTGAGGAACAGATCCTTTCCGGGCTGAAAACCCGAGCCTTCGGTAGGAAGGTCTACTGTTATGGCCAAATCAGATCCACCCAGGAGGTGGCGATCCGGTTAGCCTCTGCGGGGACCGAAGAGGGGACGTTGGTCGTGGCTGAGAAACAGACACACGGGAGGGGACGCCTGGGAAGAACCTGGGAATCCTCGGAGGGACACGGTATCTACGCATCCCTGATCCTGAGGCCCCGGATATCCCCTTCCGAAGCATGGAGAATCACTGCCTGCGCCGCCCTCTCCATCGCAAAGGCCATACGCCAAGGGACAGGATTGGAGGTCCGCCTTAAGTGGCCAAACGATCTGTTGATTAATACGAGAAAAGTCTGCGGTGTACTCACAGACGTGACAACGGAGAGCAACCGGGTGAAATCCCTTATCCTCGGCTTTGGCATCAATGTAAATCAGACCCGGGAAGATTTCTCGGAAGACCTAAGAGAAACGGCTACTTCCCTCTATATCGAAACGGGCAACAGATACTCGCGGATCAGACTATTACAGGATATCCTTGAGACAATAGAGCGAAATTATGCTCCTTTAAGAAACGGAACCCCCTGTAGTGTAACAACGTAGATTACAGGTTGAAAACGATCGGTCATCTTTTCGAGATGTCTTTAACCTTTGCCACCAGCTTTCCTACGCCGATGTTGTCGGAAAAATCTGTAATCCGTATAACAATCGTGTGCTCACCTGGAGAGAGCACATCGGTTGTAAAGGTGAACTTCTCCTTCTTTGAATCGAAGATTCCATCCTGAGGAAAGATTATCTTCCAATCCCCGGAATCGATGGAGTATTCTGCCTTCTTCAGGGAACTGGTCTTGTCCTCGGCCTCACCCCGGATAACCAGCTTCCCATGGGATTGCTTTTCAACTTTAAGTTTACGCACTACAGGTGGTGTATTATCCACTATGAACGGTTCGCTCACCCTCTCTGCTGAAAGGGCAAATTCCGGAGGGTTGTTGGGAACATCTGAGGCAACCACCCTCACCAGTTGTATCCCGTCGGGACAGGACTCCGTATCCCAGATGTAAAAGGAACCTTTCACGTCTTCCTTTAGGAGCTTCCAGTCTTTTTCATCCATACCGCGGAAGTACAGATCATAGACGAGGAGATCACCGTTCGGATCGTCCGCCTGCCATCTGACCACCTTCAATGTCTTCTTGAAGGGCTCCCTCCTCCTTTCCGGAGGGGGAACCTGAGCCCGGCCTTCCATACCTCTCCCTTGCGGGCCACTGGCCTCCGGAGGCATCTCTTCAGGCCTGGCGACATAGGGACGGATCGTAACCGAACGGACCTTCGGCTTGAGGTTACTCTGAAGGGATGTGATCGAAACCCGTTTCAAAACCGGGGTCCTGGCTGAATCGGAGGTGTAGAGGTTCGCCCTGTACTGGAGGAACCTGGCCGGTGGGCTTGGTATTTGGCTACCTTCTGAATCCTGCAGCTCTTCAGACCAGTCGCTCCATGTATCATCGGCGTGTTCTGTATTTCCAGATCGGGTCTGGAAGGTAATCCGTGTCCCTTCGGGTATCTCAGCTCTCCAGGATATCTTTCCCCACTTTGAGTTGATAGAATTGTCGTGTTCGGGGGAAGTGAGCGTCCCTTTGGTTGCGTAGCGGGAGCTGAACCGATAGACCTTCCCACTGATCCCAAGATAGACTTGGCCCTCTCCCCCGCGATGTAAAGATAGGGGCTGGCCCTGGGGGCATCTCGCAACAAGGGTGAAATCCCCCTCGGGCGTAACGGAGTAGATCAACCCTTCTTCCCCGGTCCCCACCATAAGGTCCCCGTCCACATTCCATATCATGGATAGCAGAAGCGGTTGGGGCGATCGCCAGATCGACCAGACAGCACCGGAGGGGAAAATTCCATAGATCGACGACCCATCGTTAGAGATATTCGTACGTCTTCCCTTCTCAGCCCTTACAGGTGGTTGAGGGCCAGTCATAGCACCAGCATACAAGACCCCATCGTCACCCAGTACCAGGCTATGGATCTCCCTTTCCGGGGCATCGTAAAGAACCCTGACGTCTCCTTCAGGGGATATCTGATAAACAATGCCCGATCCCTCTGTACCTGCATATAGGTGCCCCGACTCTCCATCTAAGACAAGACTCATGATATGGTTATCCGTTGACGCATAAATCTCTTCCACCTCGCCGTCCTGCGAGATCTTTAAGACTTTAGCTGCCTCACCTGTGCCAGCATAAAGTTGGCCTTCGGGACCGATTACCAGCGACCAGACGTATCTCTCCCCGGTGGTACATAGAGTTTGAGCTTCCCCCTGGGCCGTGATTTTATACACGATTCCGTCTGGAGAGGAACCTGCGTAAAGGTTTCCTTCATCGTCTAAGGCCAGACTGTGTATCCCCACCTCCGGTGAGTCATAGAGAAGGGTCTTGTCCCCTTGGCTATCTATCTTGTAAATCCTCCCTTCATTCCCTGTGCCGGCATAAAGATTGCCTTCTTTATCCTGGGTCAGACACCATACGTAAAGCTCGTCGGTATCAGCAACCTCCTCTAACAGCGGTGCAAGAACGACCTCGCCCTGGCTTGTGATTGAGACGTTCTCCGGTTTGCCCTTCTCAAAGTCAGCCTGACTATCATCCCTCCAGATCGTGGGCATCACAGCATATGCAGTCGAGCGACCCACTACAGGGACAATTAGGTACAGACCAATTAACCCCCATAGTATAAACTTTCTCGTCATGATGCTCTCCTCAATGTTGCGGTTCAACCGGTTCGAAGGCAGAATCGAGTTCCCTCTTCTCTCTGGGTCGATACAGTAGCCTCTGATCAGATCAATTCTGCCGCCCTGTAGACACAGGGTCGTAAGGAAGATCAACGTAATTCCCTCTTTACTTCGAGCGAGAGGGATTGGCTGCCGGAGACCACATAATCCATCCCGAGCTTAGTCCGAGCTATAACGACCCCTTTAACAGCACCCCTCTGACCCGCCTGCCCAGAGGACTTCATAACAGTAAGAACCGATGGTGGAAGGGATGGCATCTCTCTTCCCCTTACGCTCAGACTTTTCTCCGGACGGAAGAGTTCGACTGTCAACTCGTCGTTTTGCCCCTCGGATCTAAGGATCTCAAGCAACTGGACGAAATCCCTTGGCCTATATTTCTCCGGAGACCTCTCTATATCCCAGCTCCTTGCTGATGTCGCATCACCGACCCTGAGTAATAGCATGCCCTCAGGTGTATCTTTCGGCACCTTGAGGGATATCTGCTCCTCCTGCTCCTCTCCAAGATATCTCTTGAGCAGAACCGTCACACGTATGTAGTCCCCTGGCCGGAGGGTTTTCCGATCAACCCGTATTCCCTCGATCCAGGCCGCTCTGATCTCTTCCTGTACCGTGACATCAAAAGATATTGCCTTCAACATCACCTTTTCAAAAGGATTCTGGATTATGGAATACGCGGGAGCGGTGAGATCTGAGACCACCCGGGATATCGCTCCATGCCCAGCGTAAACGTTCTCCCTCTCAAATACGGGATAGCCTTCCATCTCGATGTTCGATTTTGCCTGGATGGTCACCTCACCTGTGACCCTCTCTGTAACGAGGATGGCGTTGTACAGAGCATAACGGATAAACATAGGGCTGAGCTGGCGGTTTCTCAGGACCTCGAAGTGATAGCTGGTCTTCCCTTCCGAGTTGCCGATCAGAGCCTTTACAGGGATCATATCGGGTAATTCACCTATAACCCCTGCAATAGCTGGCCAGCGGTCCTGACGCACAGAACCAAAGAGGTGTGCAGGAACCCCGAACTTGAAAGACCAGAATCTGCTGGGCAGGACATCAAAGATATATGCGCCTGTCATGGGAAGGTCGGTAGAACCGGAAAGGAAGATAGGATGTCCGAAGGCAACGATCCTATCGCCGTCACGGTAGGTCAAGGTACCTATACCGGTTATGTTCAGATCCCCACGCACCATCTGGACTCCGACGGCTGATCCAGGCTCAAAGGGGACATCTTCGAGGACTTCGGCCGTCCCGCTACCACCTTGGATGGGCATCATCCCGAACTTGGCCAGTTCTGGTGCTATCCTATCGATAACCCGCTGGTCAAAACCGCCAAACATCACAGGCGTTGCTATCGGTCTGAAGACCGCACCCGCAAATTCTTTAACTTCGGGGTTGAGGGAGGCCACTTCCTCAGGCACAGCGATCCCAGGGTCTTCCCAGAAGACATCGGAAGAGAGGTTTGAAGAACGTCCTTCCAATCCTCTCTCCAGTACCTTTATCATGTCCTCGATGGGTGTTATCCCGGCTATCGCTTCTTTCGCAAAGGGCCATGTGTAGGCGACAGCACCTATGAGTTTTCCATCTATATAGATCGGGCTGCCGCTCATCCCTGCGATCACCTGCCCCGCTCGCTCCAATGCCCCACCAGGCCTTCCAGAGAGCCTGGCCAGGATGAGGTCACCCCGAGTACCCCGTCGGTTCTTGAGTACGCCCAATATCTCCACATCGAAATCCTCAACCTCCGTGCCTTCGAAGACGGTCCGCCCAACTCCCTTCATCCCCCGCTTTATCTGGTCAACCTTCATTATCTCCACGTCATTGGACCTACCAATGAGCGGCACCAAAAATAGAAAGAAAATGATAAAGCCGATCACGGTCCTGCGCAAGGCTGCCCCCTCTTTTTCAGTATGTCTCAAACCTTTTTTAGCAGAAGAAGATAAAGACACTGCCATTTTCAAGATAACTATAAATTAAGTCTAACCGGACAAAAGTCAAGTAAAAAACGACCGCAGGGGAAGCTGAGTCCTCAGGACTCGTTGAGGTCCTATCCCCTGCGGTTCAATTTCATCAAGGACGTTGAGCTGTTATTGCCTTCCGTTCGAAGCTTTTAGAATCCCCCCCCGCTATTTTCACGATTCAACCACGGCTTTCAGACCCTTACCTTCTCCACCTTGCCTGTTTTTGCCGAGCGCCAGGCTGTTTCAGTGAGTTCGATAACTCTGAGTCCACAGGAGGCGGGCGATTGCACCTCTTCTTTACCGAGGATTGCATTAATGAAGTTTCTATCCGGGTTCATATTAGAAGATGGAAGGCCCATAACCTTCAACATCTCACCTGTGTACCGTTTATGCATCAACTCACCGTTACGGTAGAAGATCATACCGTCTGTCCCCCATATTGTAAGGTCCTCCCAGAAGCCGACCGGGGCATCGCCCACGACCGAGATACTGCCCTGGGCACCGTTGTTAAACCTGAGCGACAGGGCTGAGTTGATATCGACCTTTGTGCCACGATTGTCGATAAATGCCTGCACCTCTTTGACACTGAGGCCTGTAGTCCAGAGTATGATGTCGAGGAGATGGCTTCCGGAGTCGTTGAGTTGCCCCCCTCCGGAGAGAGCCGGGTCAAGCCTCCATTTGCCCCACTGACTTCTCATCCAATTCTGACACTGCAGGGCAGAGATAAAATGGACCTCCCCTAGCTCTCCTGATTCAATCGTCTTTTTGATATAGAGGTACTCCGGCTGATAATGCCTCTGATACGAGACCAGCACTATCCTATTTCTGGCTTCGGCCTCAGCGATCAGCTCCCTGGCGTGTTCAACCCTGCACACCATCGGCTTCTCTACCAACACGTGGACTCCCTTCTTCAGAGAAGCAAGGGCCTGTTCAAAGTGAAGCGTGTGGGGTGTGTGGATCTCAACTGCGTCCATGTCTACTGAATCCAGCATCTGCCGGTAGTCGTCAAAGACGGGGCAATCCGTGGTCTCCGGAGCAGCCCTTTTGAACTTATCGATCATCTCCGGGTTCACGTCACAAAGGGCTACAATCTCCGCTTCTTCAATCTGCGCTAAGTTGCACGCATGGCCCCTTGCTATACTACCGCACCCTATAAATCCCACTCGCACCTTTTCCGTCATCTTTTATCCTCCTCTCATACCGCCCAAGGTTTACCAGAGGCCCTTTTACCAGGTCTCTTTGCGGTTTTATTGAATTGCCTGCTAATCTACTCAATATTCATCCACTTGTCAAGAGTTTTTATTGAGGTAGCCGAAAAAAACTCCTGCTCTTAGCTAAAGCCCTACAGGAGCAACGTTCGGAGTTAACGCTTCAGCATTTCATTGGGCCTTGGTGTGATGGAATCAAAAAATCCTTGACTTTGTGAAGAAGAATGCGTTAATTTCTATTCAGACATAGTGAAAATTGACGTGCCATTTCGCATACACCACGGATTAATCCGTTAATACGACCTTTAAAATCACAATCCTAAACGGCAATCCAAATGCTGATAACGTTAAATTTCATGATTATCTGGAAGAGCTCTCCGATCTACTGGAATCAAGCGAGCATACAGTAACCATCTTGAAGTTAAGAGAGATAAGCATAAGATACTGTATAGGTTGTTAGGCAAAAACGCCTGGGAATGTATTGTAAAAGATGGTTCGATGATATATGTTGTTGAGTACGTCAATTCTCAAGAGACACATAATGAAAGACGAAGAAAAAACAAAAGATCAACTCATGAAAGAATTAGTAGAGTTGCGTGAACGAATAAATGAATTGGAGACAGTGGAGATCAAACACAGGCAGATTGAGGAAGAACTGCGCAAAGAAAGGGACTTCAGTAAAACGCTTATCCAATCTTCACCGACCTTTTTTGTGGCCATCGATGCTGATGGCAAGACCTTACTGATGAATGCCGCAATGCTCCAGGCACTCGGCTACACGTTAGATGAAGTTGTAGGCCGAGATTATCTGTCCACTTTCGTCCCTGAAGATGAACGCCAGGTGTTGTCTAAGGTCTTCGAGAAACTGGTGAAATCAAGGGAACCGACCTTGAACGAGAACCGTGTGCTTACCAAAGACGGTCGGGAACTGCTGGTGGAGTGGCATGGACGTCCAGTGTTCAAGGAAAACGGAGAATTAGACTATTTCTTCGGCGTGGGGATCGACATTACCGAGCGAAAGCAGGCGGAGGAGGCGCTCAAGGAATCCGAAAAAAAGTACCGCACCATCTTCGAAACCACAGGAACCGCCACAGTTATCATCGAGGAAGATACGACCATATCACTGGCAAACACCGAGTTCGCCAGGCTCTGCGGCTATTCCAAAGAGGAGATCGAGGGAAAGAAGAGCTGGACTGAATTCTTCGTGGAGGAAGACCTGGGGAAGATGATAAAGTACCATCGCTTGCGGAGGATAGACCCAAGTGCTGCCCCGAGAAACTACGAGGCTCGATTGATCGACAGAAAAGGGGAAACCCGCCATGTTTTCATCACCGTCGCTATGATCCCAGGAACTAAAAAGAGCGTAGCTTCTTTTCTAGATATCACCGAAAGCAAACGGGTTGAAGCCGCCCTTCGGAAGTCGGAAAGTAAATACAAGTTTCTATTCGAGAAAAGCACGGTTCTCAATTCTATAATTGATATAAACGGCGTAATTAGGGGTGTGAATGGATCGTTCTTAAAAAAGCTGGGTTATTCGAGGAATGAGGTCATTGGTAAGAAGGCACTGGACTTTATAGTTCCGGAACAAAGGGAAAGGGTGTCCGCAATTTTAGAAAAGGACTTTAAAGGGGAATATACGCCGGAGATTGAAGTAGATATCCATGCAAAGGATGGTTCTATCCACACCATATTGTTTTCGTCAGGTGCGGCGCTGTTGTATGAGGATGATGTCCCTAACGCCATCCTCATCACCGGGATAGATATAACCGAGCGCAAGCGAGCAGAGGAATTGACCAGAGCACAGCAGCAACAGTTGATCCAGGCGGATAAGATGGCGACCCTGGGGATTCTGGTCTCGGGCGTGGCGCACGAGATAAACAATCCCAATAATTTCATCATGCTTAACGCAAAGATATTATCCAGGGCTTGGAACGATATCGCCCCGATCCTTGAAGAGCATTATAAGTCCAGTGGAGACTTTCTCTTAGCAGGTATGCCGTACACGAAAGCTCATG
>DTYK01000076.1 GCA_012961925.1 Candidatus Latescibacterota bacterium | reverse complement strand
TGGAGTTACTATTCATGTTCCTGAACAGGAACAAAGCAAGCCATTGAAGCTGCACGTCGTTTTGTTCGGACAGTTCAATCAATACTTCAAAAAGCCGAAAATGGATAAAGTTTGGTCCAATCGAGTAAGGGGAAATTTTTTCTCTTCCCTAGTCGAGTAACCTGGTGGAATCTCACCCCCAGCCCTCACAAAACCGTATGTATATGAACCTCTTGATTCATACGGCCTTGTATATCACCCACTCCTGTGAGCTTTACCTTGACAATAAATAGATTCCTTACATCTCTGGTTGGCCTATTCGCAAAGTTAGACATGTTACCCTCTTCGCTCTATCTCCATTACAGAGGCTTCTTCACTGATAGTAGTTGCAGGCGGGTTTTTGCCGTTTATAAAAGCAGAATATATAAATAAAGAGGAAAACCGGAAATGAGTAATAAGAAATATCAAGTTTCCAGAGATAAGTATGATGCAGTCGTCTTTGATCTGGACGGGGTGGTTACCAAGACAGCACGTATCCATGCCGCGGCATGGAAGGATCTCTTTGATGAATATCTAAAAAAACACAGCGAAGATAAAACATTTGAACCTTTCGATTCGGATGTCGAGTATATCAAATACGTGGACGGCAAGCCCCGTTATGAAGGAGTGAAGAGCTTTCTTGCCTCCCGGGGAATAGAGATTACATACGGCAATGCCGATGATTCATCTAATGAAGAAACGGTTTGCGGACTAGGGAACAGGAAAAACCGATTATTCTTGAAACGGCTAAAAAGTGAAGGGGTGGAAATCTATAAATCCACCATAGACTTGATCGGTCGGCTCAGAAAGAGAGGCCTTAAGACTGCCATCGCCTCTTCTAGCAAGAACTGCGCTAATATCCTGGATAGGGCCGATATCACAGGCCTGTTTGATGCCAAGGTAGACGGGCTGGACTCTGAGGACCTTGACCTTGCAGGCAAACCTGAGCCAGACATCTTTTTGGAGTCCGCCCGGCGGCTGGAGGTCAAGCCAAAAAGGTGCGTGATAGTGGAGGATGCCGTTTCAGGAATCCAGGCCGGAAGCAAAGGGGGATTTGGCCTGGTTATTGGAGTAAACCGGGGAGAGCAGGAAAAAGCGCTGAAAGAAGCAGGAGCAGACCTGGTGGTCGAGGACCTTTCAGAAATAGATATGGCGGCTGAGATAAAGGACCTGCCTCATGCCCTGGACGCCTTTGAGGAAATCAAAGAACAAATAGAAGGTAAAGAAGTGATAGTCTTTCTCGACTATGACGGCACACTGACCCCGATTGTCTCCCGTCCCGAGGATGCCGTCCTGTCCGAAGATATGCAAAAAACGCTTGCCAATCTGTCCGGTCAATGCCCCCTAGCGATAATAAGCGGAAGAGGTCTTAAAGACATAAAAGAGCGGGTCGGCATCAACAACCTCTATTATGCGGGCAGCCACGGTTTTGAAATAAAAGGACCGGGAGATCTCAAGATGGAGCATAAAGAAGCTCGGAAGCTCCTCCCAGTCCTTGATGAGGCCGAAGAGAATCTGAAGCAGCAACTTGCAGATATCGAAGGTGCCCAGGTGGAGCGCAAGAAATTCTCCATCGCGATTCATTACCGTAATGTCAAGGACGAACACGTTGGTTCGGTGAAAGAGGTTGTAGATCATACGGTTAATCGTTATTCAGGGCTTCGCAAGACAGGGGGCAAAAAGGTCTATGAACTCAGGCCCGATATCAAATGGGACAAGGGGGAGGCGATCTTCTGGCTCCTGGACACCCTGAACCTTGTTAGTCCAGAGGTCTTCCTCTTTTATATAGGAGACGATATTACAGATGAGGAGGATGCCTTTGAGGCCCTTGCTGGGCAAGGTATAGGCATTGTGGTGGAGGAAGACTCCCGAACCACGGAGGCTACATTCAGGCTGAATTCCCCTGATCAGGTTCGCAGGTTTCTGCGCAAACTGAAACCCGCACTGGAACAGGGAAATGCCTGGTCACTGGCATATGAGGGCTTTAATCCCAAGGAAGAAGGACTGCGGGAGGCATTGTGTACCCTGGGTAACGGTTATTTCGCTACCCGGGGGGCAGGGCCGGAGACAAATGCGGGCGATATCCATTATCCCGGAACCTACCTGGCTGGTGGCTACAACCGCCTCAAGACCAAGATCGCTGGCAGGACTGTAGAGAACGAGGACCTGGTCAATATGCCTAATTGGCTTTGCCTTAATTTCCGTGTTCCGGGTGAAGAATGGTTCGATTTAAAGACAGTGGAGATCCTTTTCTATCGACAACATCTAGATATTAAAAGAGGGGTGCTTCACCGGACGGTGCGATTCCGGGATACGAAGGGCCGGGAAACGAGGCTGGTCCAACGTCGGCTGGTCCATGTCGGCGATATGCATATAGCGGCACTGGAGACCGTTATTACACCGTTAAACTGGGGCGGAAAATTAGAGTTTCGATCTGCCTTGGACGGCCGGGTCGCCAACTCCGGCGTGGAGCGTTACAAGGGTTTGGGCAATAAGCATCTGGAGCCGGTGGAAAGTAGGCGGATAGATGAAAACAGCATACTTTTAAAAGTGCGTACCTGCCAGTCCGGATTGGAAGTGGCGCTGGGCGCAAGGACGGAAATATCTCAGGATAGAAAACCGCTGATTGTCAAGCGAACTCAGGTGAAAGAACCGGCCTATATTGCCCAACACTTTACGGTGAAGCTTACTAAAAAGACCGGGCTTACTATAGAAAAGACGGTTTCATTGTTTACCTCCCGGGATCCGGCTATCTCTGAGTGCGCCCTGGAGGCGGAGAAAACAGTTACGGCTACCGGCAGTTTCTCCAGCCTACTCCGTTCCCATATCCTTGCCTGGCAGCATCTATGG
>DTYK01000075.1 GCA_012961925.1 Candidatus Latescibacterota bacterium | reverse complement strand
CTGAATTGGCCAAATTGCCTGTCGATGCACAGGCAACCGTATCAAAGCCAAATTCTTTCGCCTTGGAAATCGCCACCGCCACAACCCTATCCTTAAAAGAGAGCGTGGGATGATTCACCGAGTCGTCTTTGATATAGATCGTTTGTGCATTTAAAGCCCTCTCCAAATTTGCCGCTCTGTACAATGGGGTAAAGCCGGAATCCAGCCCGACGTTCGGCTCCTGATCTATGGGTAGCAATTCACGGTATCGCCACAAATTCCTTTCGCGTGAACTAATTACCCTCTTTGTGAGGTGCTGCTTCACCCTTTCATACTCATACACGACCTCCAGCGGGCCGAAGCAATATTCACAAACATAGATCGGCTCCTTGGGATATTCCCTGCCACATTCTCTGCATTTTAACCCTCTTACATGACTCATCTTGTCACCGTCCTTCGGTCTTTCTGATTAATAGTTTAAATGCACCATCAACCTTTTCTTACTCCGATGATCTGATGTCCTTCCTCTCCTGATTATGCAGTGAAATACTGGTCCATGCTGAAATATCGTTCGCCGGTGTCCGGTAGGATGACCACCACTCTTTTCCCCTCTCCCAGGTCTTTTGCCACCTGAAGCGCGGCGAAGGCTGCGGCACCGCTGGAGATACCGACAAATAGACCCTCCTCCCTGGCCAATTGTTTTGCAACACGAAACGCCTCATCGTCGCCAACAGGGATTATCTCATCAATTATCGCCCGGTTTAGCACCTCTGGGACAAAACCCGCACCGATACCTTGAATCTTATGGGGACCAGGACTTTTGCCCGACAGTACCGCTGAATTAGCGGGTTCAACAGCCACTATTCTCACTTTGGAATTCTGCTTTTTAAGGATCTCTCCTACGCCGGTGATCGTTCCCCCTGTCCCCACTCCCGCGACGAAGGCATCCAATTTACCCTCTGTTGCCGCCATGATCTCCTGGGCAGTAGTTCTCCTATGTATTTCAGGATTTGCTGGGTTGACAAACTGCTGTGGCATGAAACTGTTCGGTATCCTTGCGATGATCTCTTCCGCCTTCCTTATCGCTCCCGGCATACCCTCAATTGCCGGGGTCAAGACAACCTCTGCACCATATGATTTCAAAATGAATATTCGCTCAAGACTCATCGACTCCGGCATTGTCAAAATACACCTGTACCCTTTAACCGCCGATACCATAGCCAGGCCTATGCCCGTATTCCCTGAGGTGGGTTCGACAATGGTGGCTCCGGACTTCAACTTGCCCTTCCTCTCAGCGTCCTCGATCATAGAGAGGCAGATGCGGTCCTTCACACTCCCACCGGGGTTGAAGAATTCTAACTTGGCATAAATCTCAGCCATACCTTTATCCACGATCTTCCTGAGTTTCACCATAGGTGTCGAGCCAATCAGTTCTAATATATTTTCAGTCACTAATCTGGCGTGCATGCCACCTCCTCTGCGTTAGCCTCCGTACTACCTTTATGTGGACCTCGGCCGGACATAGCCTATCGCTCCTTTATCGTAGCAACGCCCGCCACCCATATAGAATACAAGTTCTACGGTGTCACCGTCCTTCAGCAGGACACTCTCATAATCTTCCCTCTTAGGCACATTGCCGTTTAGCTCCACGACCACCACTTCCCGTCTGATCTTCCTTTCGGAGAGAAGATCTCCAACACTCATTCCATCACTCAGGTGCTCTTCCTTTCCGTTAATCCAGACCTTCATTGCCATATAAACCCTCCTATGCCTTCATTTCACCTCTCATGTCTGCAAAAAACTATGGATGGTTATTCACTATTATCCTCTATTCTTATCAAAACACTCTTACCCCTCATTATCGGTAAGGGATTGATTTCGTTTAAAGCCGCGATGACACTCTTTTCTCTGGCCTTATGAGTTAATATCTCAACATTTCCTAAATCTCTTTCTCCTGCCACCAACGATGCCTTCACCGAAGTGATGTTTATCTGGTAGTCTCCCAGGATGGTAGCAATCTTACCGATGATTCCTGGCCGGTCAATGATCGGAAACCGGAGATAATATCGGGACTCAATCTCTTCCATCTTCTTAATCCTCTTACCTCCCCAGAACAGGGAACCTCCCCTAACAAGGCTACGGTCCACCCTCATTGCCAATTCTATGATGTCGGAAACTATCGCACTGGCCGCGGGCATCTGGCCAGCTCCCTTTCCATAGAGCATTATCTCCCCTACTGCATCTCCCTGGATATAGATAGCGTTATACTCATACCTCACCGATGCCAGCGGATGTGTTAACGGGATCATTGTTGGATGGACCCTGACTTCTATTTCGCCATCTGTTTCCTTCCCAATGGCCAGTAATTTAATTGCATAGCCAAACTCCTTAGCATGCTCGATGTCCTGGAGAGTTAGCGAAGAGATACCCTCTTTATAGATATCTTTAACGTCCACCTTTGTGCCAAAAGCCAGGGTACACAGGATAGCCAGCTTATGCACCGCATCTATCCCTTCTATATCGAGACGGGGATCGGCTTCAGCAAATCCTTTTCTCTTCGCCTCCTGTAAAGCCTCCCCGAACTCCCTTCTCTCTTCGCTCATTTTGGTCAAAATATAGTTCGTGGTTCCGTTAATAATGCCAAAGATCAACCTTATGTTGTTGGCTACCAAACCCTCTTTCAGGGTGTTGATTATCGGGACGCCGGCGCCTACACTCCCTTCGTACCGGAATTGAACATTATTCTCGCTGGCCGTCTTGAGGATATCCTCTCCATACTCGGCCAGGAGAGCCTTGTTGGCTGTGACCACATGTTTCTTGTTCTTCAGTGCCGAAAGGATATAATCCTTGGCAGCTTCACAGCCGCCGATTAGCTCTATCACGACATCTATCTCAGGATTGAGGACTACGTCATCTACATTTGTAGTCAAAATTTGAGGATCTATCTTCACATCACGAGGTGCCGTGATATCCCTGTCCATCACCTTCTTCAGGTGGATTTTTAACCCTGTTTTCTTCCTTATCAAAGTGGAATTTTCCTGAAGTAACCTAACCACCCCGGTGCCAACCGTTCCAAATCCTATCAGTCCCACATTAAGTTTATTCATCTTCGGCCACCTCTATCTTTATCTCTTTGATCTCACCTTCTACAATCCTGAAAGCGCGAACTGTGGGATCATTAAAGGTCTGAAGGGAAACTATCACATAAGCTGCTTCAGGATAGAACGCCATTTCGCAGTCCCGAGCCGAGGGATACGCCGGACTTGCTGTATGAGAATGATATATCCCTAACATCTCTACCCCCAGTCGTCTCATTTCCTTAAAGACCCTGAGCTGTTCTTTAGGGTCCATAAAATAGCAGACCTCCGGATTTTCTGATATATTCGCCATCTTGTATATTTTTGACACCTTCCCATCCTGTTCCCCAGCGCTCGCGGGTTCGTACCGGCCGCATAGTTCATCGTCTTTTATCCCCTGTATCCGCCTTCCGGCCAGAATTCCACATGCCTCCTTAGGATATTCTCCTCGGCATTGTTCTACAATTTCACGTAGCTGTTTTTTCGTCAGATAGATCAATCTCTACCCCCTAATAAATATGGACAATAGCAGGATAGAAAGACCTATGGAGATCAGTGGGGTGACAGTCCAGACCAAGATAATCTTCTTAACCACATTCTGCTTCATCGTGTATCTGCACCCATTTTTCACGCTGCTGATTGCCAGAATGGACAGAGCAGTGAGCTGAACGTAGGGAAAGGGAAACCCCAGAGCTGATGCTGAGATGAGCAGAGTACTTGTAACCAAACAGATTAACGGCGCGGAAACAGTCCCTAATGGGACGATTTCATTACCAAAGGTCTCCATCGTCCTCTTTCCTAGGATTAATCCTCCAAACCCGAAAAACGGTGTGACAAGTAGCAATCCCGACGAAGGGCTCAGAACCCCTGCGCCTACCAGAGGTCCTACCGCATTAGCGACATTATTTGTGCCAATAGCATAGGCACCATAACAGCTTGCCAATAAAGAGAATAGCTTTAACTCTTTCTCCCTGCCAAAGATCTTTTCATAGATCCACAGATTTTTAGCAGAGGGGGGATAGATCACCTTATAAATATGATATACGTTAAAACATAAGATGCAATAGGTAAGATAATCCATATTAACAGCATTCCGGATAAAACTTTCAGCTGAAGGCGATTGAAAAATATACCAGCCCCTGTTATTGCCCCAACCGTCACCATGCTTGTGGATTCAGGGATCTTCAGAAAGTTGGCCAGAGTGAGCGTAAACGTCGCCGTGAGGATTATGATCAATGCAACATCGGCACTGATAAGCTCACTGGGAATCACACCGCTGCTCAAAGTCTTGACAACTTTCCTCCCAACGGTAAGCGCACCCAAAAGAACGGCTATTGTGAACAGAAACACAGCAAAATTTTTCTTGATCATCTTACTTCCATAGTTCGCTGCAAAGGAGGGTGCGATACTGCTGCCGCCCATATTCAGGGCGAAAAAGATCACTGCAGTTGTTAATAAGATCGTCTTGGCCATCTTAAATACTGTATTCGGGCACTTTTTTCTTCAGGCCCTCGATTAATATCCTGGCAACCTCGGGCCGTGTAAATTCCAGAGGTGGTATCTCCTCTTCTTGAAGCATCTCTCTCACTTTTGTGCCACTTAGCATAATCCGGTCTCCTGCACTATGCGGGCAGGTCTTGGCTGAGGCTATACTTCCACAACGTTTGCAATAGAACGTATGTTCGAAGAAAAGAGGGACAATGCCCAGCTCCTCTGGTTCGAATTCATCAAAGATCCTTTGGGCATCATATGTTCCATAATAGTTCCCAACGCCAGCATGATCCCTGCCCACAATAAAATGGGTACAGCCGTAGTTCTTCCTCACAATAGCATGGAATATCGCTTCTCTCGGCCCCGCATAACGCATCGCTGCCGGATTTATAGCTAAAACCACACGCTCCTTGGGATAATAGTTCTCCAGAAGCACCTCATAGCATTTCATTCGCACATGGGCGGGAACATCATCACTTTTTGTCTCACCCACTATGGGATGTAAAAATAATCCGTCTACTATTTCAAGGGCACATTTCTGGATATATTCATGTGCACGATGAACTGGATTCCTGGTCTGAAACCCGACTATTGTCCTCCACTTTCTTTCGGCAAATATCCTCCTTGTCTGTCTGGGCTGCAAGTAATATCCGGAAAATCCCCTGTGTGCAGGCAGATCAAGGGCATCAATGGGGCCGCCCAAAAGTATATCGCCCTGCCGGTATACGGCCCTTACCCCCGGATGCATTGAATCCCTTGTCCAGTAGACCTTCTCTGCTTCCAATTCTTTATCATAGGGATAGATCTCCTCCAGACGCATAATTGCCAGTACCTTACCGAATTCATCTGACAGAGCAATCTCCTCGCCAATTTCTAACCGACGGGCCTCTTCCTTCTCTACGGCCAGTGTAATTGGAATGGACCAGATCAATCCACTGGCCAGCCTCATACCATGGACCACACTCCGATAGTCCTCTTCTCCCATGAATCCCTCCAACGGGCTGAAGGCGCCCGTGGCGATCATTTCCAGATCGGAGACTTGTCTCCGGTTTAACTTTATATTTTTAAGTGTGAAAGCCTTCTTTTTAAAGCTCTCCCTCTCCTTCTCGCTGACTATCTTATCGATCAGGGTTCCGCCATGCGGTTTAATCATCTCGGCGCCTCCTGAAGATCACCTGCCATCGCCGCAAGCAGGTTAACTTCCCCCAGGTTCAGAACCTGCGGGAGGTTCCGGTGTCCAGTTTCCCGGATCTATAGTTTTAAAGATCTCCAAGGGTGTTACGGTCAACACCCCTTTTTGATATGTTTCTACCTTCCGATAATGACAAGCATCAGGCGACCCTATGATGCAATCCACACTCCTTTTTCTCTGGGGTCTCCCACCACCACCGACCTGCCCTTATATCCTCCCCGGGCTTGACCGCCCTCGTGCAGGGAGCGCAACCGATGCTCGGATAATTCTGATCGTGTAAGGCATTATAAGGGACATCGTTGGCTTTAATATAGTCCCAAACCTGCTTCTCAGTCCAGTCGGCTAAAGGATTTATCTTTATAATGGAATTGTGAGCTACATCCACCTCTACCTTCTTGATCTCGGTCCTGGTCACCGACTGTTCTCTCCTTAACCCACAGAGCCATGCCTCCAAATCTGCCAGGGCACGCTCTAAGGGCCTGATCTTTCTGACCTCACAGCATAACTTTCTTAATTCTGTGCTCTTGTAAAATAGATTTGGACCATGCTCCCTGAGCATCTCTTCCACCGATTTGGCATCAGGAAAGAAGACTTCCATCTCAATCTTATATTTCTCCCTGATCCTTTCCATAACGTCATAGGTCTCATAGGGAAGCCTTCCCGTATCGAGGGTAAAGATACGCGGTCGCGGATTGATCTTTACCATCATATCAATCAAGACCACATCTTCTGCCCCGAAGCTGGAAGCCAGAGCAATCCTGTCACCATAGGTACTCAACACCCAATCCAGCATCTCCTGAGCGCTCTTTTTCTCAAATTCCACCGCATAACGTTCTACTTCTTCCGCCCGATACATCTCTCCACCTCCCTCCTCGAAGTTTATATAGTTCCCTAATTATAGAAGTAGACAATTCGAGAAAAGCTTATATCATGTAGACCAGGCTCTCCTTGTCCTGCATTTGGATTACCCTCTTCACCATATCTTCAAAGGTTGTGTAGTCAACCACTCTATTTATCGCTTCTTTTATCTCCAACCATAGCCCCCTGAAGGGGCACTTCGGTTCATCACGACACTTTGAGTAAGCTGAGGTGCTTACGCATGTGATCGGCGATGTCGGCCCCTGCATAAGTCTGATTATCTCCCCAAGTGTTATCTCACGTGGATGCTTGGCCAACCAGAATCCACCTTTTGGCCCACGCTTACTCCTCACATATCCAGCCCCCTTCAGGACCAGTAATATCTGCTCCAGATATTTGAGTGGAATGTCCTGCCTCTTTGCGATATCGCTTATCTGAACCAAACCTCGCTGGTAGTTTAATGCCAGATCAAGGATGATCTTTAAGGCATAGTCTCCCTTGAACGATATCTTCACATTTACCTCCATTTATAACTTTGTTTATCATGTTAGTATAGTATATAATAAATTCTTTGCGGTTTGTCAAGATGTAGTATAAAAAATTTTGCCTCAGCAACGTAGGGTCGTCACAAGAATCTGCGGGTTAATGTGGGCATAGGGAGGTCACCAAGCCCATGATAGAGGGCCAGACGAAACATCCTGAAGGTGCGTAATCCGTAAGAGCGCTGGCTTATGACTTTCGCTTTCCGATTGAGACCTTCTACCGGGCCCGCTGTGATCCTCAATTTGAAATATGTGATTACTGGTCTAGCCCCCTATTAATCGGACTATTTAATTTTCCTTTTCAATACTCAGCACCCGCTCCTGTAATTGTTTGTCTATAACTCTTCTGTCAGAAACGACAATTACCATATCATAAATCCTGTTAT
>DTYK01000074.1 GCA_012961925.1 Candidatus Latescibacterota bacterium | reverse complement strand
GTTCATCTCTACCCTCGACACCGTTTCTGCGCGCCACATCACTTTAGTAGTGGGCGATATCCCTTCAGGGCTCCATCATTTTGACACTTTAAAAGAGGCAACCGATTGAGCAGAAAGAGAAGAGACCTTGGCCTCGCGTGTCATCGTTGTCGGCCGTTTTGTTTTACCTTACGAGACCCAACTGTCACAGTAACTGCAGATTTTTATAGGAGATATCGACGATAAGCAATCGATTATTAAATAGCCAGGGCATTACAACGCTGTTGCGCGGAATCGCCTTACACCTGCTTATCCTTCTGGTATACCTAATCGATCCCTATGTAACCTCCGCTTCGGTCTTCTCTCTGGAATTCGGGGGAAAGGGCAGTGACCCGGGCCAATTCGGCAGGGAGATCTACGTGGCGTTCGCCGTCGATGGAAGCATCTATGTGTCGGACCCCCTGAACTCCCGGATTCAGGTATTCGACCGGACTGGAGGTTTCCTCCGATCAATTGCCCCTCGAGAGGACGACCCTTTCACATTCAACCACATCCGGGATATAACAGTCGGCTACGACAGTGCACTCTGGGTGGCCGACTGGAAATTAGAACCCATCTCAGGAGAAGTTGGAACCAGACTCTACCTTTATACCCCCTGCATCCATCGCTTCGACGGCGAAGGCCGCTATCTCGGCTCTATAACCATCGAGGACGCCGAGCGATATAAAAAGGGCGGGGTGCTGGCTCCTATTATCCATATCCTTGACCGACAAGGAGAGGCATCCTTCGCCATCCGTCCTGAAGACTATGACCGTCCTCTTCATCTTGCATCTGACTGGCTCGGTAATCTCTATGTCCTCGATGAAAGGAGAAACATCGTCTATGGTTATGACTCCTCCGGTGTCTTGATTCTTAGATTCGGGTCTTATGGGGAGCTCGACAGAGCCGAAGGGATTGAGTGCGACGGCTTCGGAAACATCTATGTTGCAGATACTGGCAATAACAGGATAGTTAAGTTCAATGCGGAAGGAAAATTCCTTTATTCCATTGGGAGAAAGGGAAGACGGAATGGAGAGTTCATCTCTCCTTACCTGGTAAGGGTGATAGAAGATGGGAGCCTTCTGGTTGTTGACAGATCTACCTTTAAGAAGGTCTTCAGATCATACCTTCCGGGCCGAAGGGAAGGTCTAAGGTACGATCCGTCAGACTATCAATGGGTCTTGCGTACAAAGGCGCCAAAGGAAGAGGAAAGGAGAGCCCACAAGACCTGGATGAGACGTATCCAGAGGTTCCGTCCTGACGGTTCTTTTAAAGGGAAGATCACCCTCAGATTTTCAGAAGATGAGAAGGGGCTTGAACTGATCGGGATCGATAGAAACGGTGACCTCTACCTCTTTGACCCTGAGACCCATCGTATCAAGGTCCACAGGTTACCCCAGACCGGTAAGCGCTGGGGAGACGTTCAGAAGGGATATGCAATCGGGATCGAAAAGGGGGTAGGGTATATGGGGCTGGACGGTGGAGATGACATCGATCTGGGTTATAATTACCTCTATAGAGTCGACTTCTTAAGGGTCGTTCAGTCGCTTCTGTTTGAATACGACCTTACCGAAGGAGTTACAACTTCGCTCGAGGGATCCGTCCAGTACTTCTATGCATACCGAAGGACGGACTACCCCCAGGAGAAGCCTCCTCCGGGCGGATGGGCCTATGACTATCTCCTTGTGGACGATTTCATCAGGGGGCGGATCAACGCCACCTTAAAGGTAGTCCTTGACCCTGACCCATATCGATACCGTCTGATGCGTCTAAACCTCTTCCTCGGTGCGGCGTACTATGACTTTGGCTATGATGCCACTCATCCGAAGAATCTGGCCCACGCCCGTTACTACCTGCATCAGCATGAACTCGGGGCAGGAATCGACTGGGACGTGCTGAGGGATCTCAATCTCTACTTCTCCTTCGCCGTCAGGTACCCGGGGGACTTCATGGCCTGGAGATACAGGTACTGGGACGAAGAGGGCCGTCTCGGCGCTACGGGACGGTTCAAGGGCAGGACGGTAATCGCATATGGAGGCATCAACATGGTCTTTTAAGCCTTGCAGACGATCAGACGACCTCGTTTGAAACGGGTCTTTCAGTAAATTGTAGGATAGAGAGGCGGAGCATAACGAAACCACCGGTAAGACCGCGTCCAGGCAGCTATGTGGGCCCCTCAAAGAAAGGAGGAACCGATGCATGTCGATGGGACTAAGCTGAGCGTGGCGTTGTTGCTTCTTGTAGCAACTATTGTTACGGCCACCAAAGGGGAGGCCGTTGGACGTCTCAGATTTGAGGAGGAATTCGGCGGCAAAGGCACAGGAATAGGCCAGTTCGGAGAGGAGATCTACCTTGCCTTTGGCAGTGATGGGACGATCTATGTCACCGATACGGATAACAGGAGGGTCCAGAGGCTGGGTCCCACTCCCCTCGAGATAAAACCTTCCGAAAAGGTCACCTTCAACCATCCAAGGAGCCTCGCAGTGGATGTGGACGGCAACATATACGTCACGGACTGGAGGAGCCTCCACATCCCAGGCACGGAGAACCCTAAGATGTACAGGTTTACGCCCTGTATCCATAGCTTCGATGCCGAGGGTAGATATTTAGGGACAATCGACCTATCCACCCCGGAGATCAAACCCAGAACTCCTGTTGAGGCGACCCCCATCATCGATCATGAGGGAAGATACGCCCTCGGAGTTAAACCAAAAGGGTGGGATCGGGAGCTCCGAGTCGATGTCTCTGCAGAGGGCGAGATCTTTGTCCTGGATATATCCTACAACAGGGTCCTGAAGATCGGCCCAGGGGGAGAAACCCTTCTTGAGTTCGGAGCCTATGGAAGCGGCTCTGGGGAGTTGGATTCCCCGCAGGATTTCTGTGTTGACGGTAATGGCTCCATTTACGTAGCTGATACTGGTAACAACAGGGTGGTCAAGTTCGATCCGGAAGGGAGATACCTACTCTCTTTTGGCAGAAAGGGGTTGGGCCCAGCACAGTTCATCCGTCCCTTCTCCATTGAGGTCATGCCTGACGGAAGAGTGTTGGTGGCAGACGAAGGCGAATTCGAAAGGGGGTTCCAGGATCACCCCTTCTCTGGAGCGAAGGGAAGGGCAGTTCCGGCGTGGCTGGACGAAGACCCGATGCAGGGCCAGGATGTTGGAGAGGAGGAAGAGGAAAAGGTCGAGTATCCACCAAAATACGTGAAAGTGATGCGGCGTATTCAGGTCTTCTCTCCCGAAGGAAGACTTCTGGAGAGGGTTGTATTCGAGATCGACAGGAACAACCCCGAACTGCACGATCTGGCCTTCCTGACACTTGACTCCTTTGGACGGGCCTATCTGCTTGACCCCAGTCGCCACATGATCAGAAGATATACCATGGAGAGCTACTTATTTCCAACCTGGTCCGAAGTTGAGAAGGCATATGGCATCCGGGCAACGAAGGACGAGGCTGACTTCGACGTGGATATGGGCGATATCGACACAGTAGTCGATGAAGAGAGCCAGATAGATCACTTCACGATCAAGCAGGTCTTTTCCCTGAACTACGACAGATCTGAGCTGTTAAGGCTGTCGTTGAAGAACACCAACCACTATGCCAGGAGGAAGGACTACGTTTGGGACTTCGATAACCCGGCGAACGATTATCGCATCTTGGAGAGGAGTAGCGATAGCTCTGTAGATGTGAACATAAGATATCTTCTCGACCCGAACAGATACAACTATCGCGAGATGACCCTTTTTGTAAAGGGGCTCACAGGCTATACCACCTATCGTGGCAGGGCAACCGATGAAGAGCACAGCAAGAGGCGCACTCGCAGGGGAGGAGATGCAAAGGCGTTGATGTTCGGCGCCCGATACGATCTAACGAGGGACGCAAACCTGTCATTCGGATATTCGTACATTGAGCCCGATCAGACCTCCAGGAACTTCTCCACTTATCTCTACGATACGGGCGGATCGCTTTATTACACCGACCGACATTACAACAAAAGGAGAACCTTTTTTGGGGAGTTTATGATAAAGTTCTGACCTAAATGTCATAGACAGGGAGAGTTGATGGTGATATAGCCTGTGGTAAGGAGATCAGATATGGCAAAGCGCGACGTAGGGTTGAAATCCACAGCCCTTCTCTTTCTTTTGGGCTTTTTCCTGTATCCTCCCTCCTACAGAGCCCTTGAGAGGTATGACATGGTCTATCCGGTACCCGTTGTAAACGAAGGGTTAGAGGCGCCGTGGGAGATACTTGATGAAGCGACCGAGAGGATCTTGAGGTCGAATGACCTGAGCGCACCGGCAGATCCGTTCGGCCCTTACACCTCGTATTTTGTGGAGGTAAGAAGATACTGGGATAGGCTTCCACGAACTACTCAGGAACAATTGCGCCCTTTCTTCCTGCGTCCTGACGATCCGGGTAGCCCCTATTACCGTGAGGGGGGCCTGCCTCTCATCTATGATACAAAGCACTTCCGGTATCACTATACAACGGTAGGCCCGTATGCCCCTCCGCTTGAGGACCTCTCCCCTGCAGATGGAGTACCCGATTACATACAAGTAGTCGCTGAGGCTTATGAAAAAGCGTACAGGGTATTGATCAACAAAATGGGTTACATAGCGCCCTTTGATGACCGATGGCTCGAGGACAATGGAGGTGATGAGAAATGGGATGTCTATCTCTTTACCGGTCCATGGGGTGCATTTACCGCACCCGAATATATGGTTAACATCCGATCGAGCACCAGTGCAACGTTCTCCGTCTACTTCGCCGTGAATATCCGGTATCACTCCTGGTTCGGAAAGTTTGAGGGTACACAGGCCTTGGAGACTGCCGCTGCCCACGAGTTTTTCCACGCGATTCAATTCGCATACAACGCATATATGTATCGATGGTTCATGGAGGCTTCTGCGAGATGGGCTGAATCCAGGGTCTTTACAGGGGAAGGCCTCGGCGAGACAGACGCCCAGAGGTATTATAGTTATCACCTGATAGACTGGTTCCTCCATCCGGATAAGTCCCTTGAGCTCTTTAACGGAAGGCATGAATATGGGAGTGTCATATTCATTCTCTATCTGAGTGAGAAATACGGTGATGGAATCATCGGTGAGATCCTCGAAGCTATGACCCCTGCAGTTTACAGGGATTTTATGAACTTCAGAGAGGTCTTCGAAAGGAGGAATTCATCTATAGCACGGGAGTTCAAAGAGTTTACCCTGTGGAATGCATTGACCGGGGGGAGATACGGCCTCAAGATAGAGGAATCTTCGGGTGTCAGGTCCGATCGATACCATTATTCACGGGGCGCGGAATATCCGTCTGTGGCCATCTTCGAGAGCGATGTCCATTCCGATTATCCGGTGAAGGTTACCTTCACCAGGCAAACCAGCCCTGAACACATGGGCGCAAGATATGTACGGTTCCTACCTCCACCCGGTGGAGCCCGGACCCTCTCCATCAGAATCGATGGTGATGATGTAACGGACGACGAACTGGGGCTGCTTTATAATTTCGGACTCTCCGGCTGGGGGGCAATGGTCCTTCAGATCGACTGGGATGAGGGCACAGCTTCAGTTGATGAGATCATCCCCTTCTTCCGATCTCAGGAGGGCCAGATAAATATAGCAGGTTTCGGGGATCCTATCGATGAGGTGATCCTCATCCTCTCAAACCTGGACCCTACATACGACCTTGGGACAATAAGCTATGCAGCCGGCATGCAACCACAGATAAGGCCCTCCAGCCTTCTGGTAGCTCCCGATAAGGACGGTAACGTCATCTTGCGGTGGACACTCCACCGTTCCGAGGAGGTGGAAGGGGTCAAGATCATCAGAAAAAATGCGGTCTTTGGACTCCTCGAACTTGAAGAGGTCTACCGATCCCTTGCAACTGACAACAGGGGAAACGACTATTTCTATTTCGGCGCCGTTCTCCTGGCCGACCTTCCACCAGATCAGAAGAGTTATATCGACAGCACGGACCTGTTAGGACCGATGGGAGAATACGAGAGGTACTATTATTATGCCGTCGTTCCATTTACGAAAGAAGGACTGCTTGGCAAGCCGCTGATCATAGGCAGACCGGTTGCTCCTGTGGATACGGTCCCTCCTACCGCAGACCTGAGGATAGAGAAAACAGGAAGATCTGGTCTTAAGATCAGTCTGGAGGCCTCGGAGTATCTTCCCATGGCCTCACCCCCTTATCTCTCCTGTAAACTACCGGATGGGACCGGAGAAGAGATCGAACTGGAAGCCGGGCGGGGAAACCCCTATCTCTTCGGGAGTCGCATATGGGAGGGTATATTGGAGTTTTCACCCCGTATGCCATCAGGAGATTTCACCTTTTCGGCCACGATGACGGACAGAGGTGGGAATACAGGTACTGTTAGCAGCAGCTATCATTGGACAGCTCCGGTGCTTCCTGATGTGCTCGCCTATCCGAATCCATTCGGTCCCAATGACGATAAAGTGGTCTTCGATACATCGGCAATTTCTGCTGAAGAGGTCAGGGTGCGTATCTTCACTGTTGATGGGGAGCTTGTGAGAACCCTGACCGGGAAGGTCAAGCTGGAGTGGGACGGGAAAAACGCCGAAAACAGAGATGTTGGTGACGGGGTTTACATTTACCATGTCGAAGCTGAGGGTATCCGATCTTCTGGCAAAATCGCAGTGGTAAGGTGAGAAGAAGGTTCTACCCCAGATTCGGAAAATACCAGACGAACATCGAAAACAGCCACCCAGGACACCGAGTTTAGATAGAGTGCAGGGAGATAATTTCCCTCCGTGCACTCCGTGGTTTTTCAGAAACTCGGGAAGAAAATCCCTTGACAAGGCCCGGTAAATATGGTAAAATTTATGTGTCCTGAGGTATGACCGGTTAAACCGGATTTGAAAAATACCGAATGAACACTCAATCAACTGATCTAACTTCGATTTGCTGAGATGGATAAGAAGTTCCGGTGTTTTTCAGCGTTTAATTTTCCGGATTTAGGGTTAAACCTGTTGCTTCTCCTGGTTCAGGAAGGTGGTGGAAGTTGAGGCGTCGGATAACACGGAGGAATTTCGTGAAGGCAGCTGCTGGATTAGGGCTGGCGCCTGTCTTGGCCAGGTCAGGGGTTGCTGCCGTCCTCTCTCTCCTCAAGTTCTCCCAGTCGAACGATCGTTCTCATATGAGGGGTAAGTTTCAAGGGCCTGTAGTGATATCCACCTGGCCTTTTGGCGAGAAAGCAAATGAGACGGCCATGTCCATCCTCAGCCGCGGTGAATCCTGCCTTGATGCCGTCGAAAAGGGGATCAATGTGATAGAGGCCGATCCGGATGTCAGAAGTGTCGGCTACGGGGGACTGCCGAATGCAGATGGTGTGGTGGAACTGGATGCCGCGATCATGTCTGGGTTGGGACATCGTGCAGGAAGTGTGGCAGCTCTTCAAAGGATAATGCACCCTATCTCCGTAGCCAGAAAGGTGATGGAACTAACCCCGCACGTGATGCTTGTCGGAGAAGGTGCGTTGAGATTTGCGCTAAAGAACGGTTTTAAGAAGACCAACCTGCTGACTCCAAAAAGCAAACAGCACTGGTTGGAGTGGAAGGCAAGGCGGGATAGTCATGATACGATAGGTATGGTCGCCCTGGATCTCAATGGGAATCTGGCAACAGGTTGTTCCACCAGTGGGCTGGCGTGGAAACTTCCTGGCAGGGTTGGGGACTCTCCACTTATCGGGGCAGGGCTCTACGTCGATAATGATGTAGGAGGGGCGTCAGCAACTGGGTTCGGCGAGGAGATACTGAAGTACTGTGCCAGTTTCCTCGTCGTGGAGCATATGAGGAGCGGTATGGCACCAGAAGAGGCCTGTAAAGCGGTCCTGAAAAGAATCACAACGAAGGATCCAAAGAACAAAGGGGTACAGATAGGACTTATAGCCCTGAACAAGAATGGCCAATGGGGAGGTGCCTCCATAAAGAAGGGCTTCTCATTCGCTGTTGCCTCCCCGGAGATGGGCATCCTCAAAGAGGCGGATTCCGTCCTCCTATAGGGTCGAAGTCCATGTTTTAGCATTTCATCCCGCGGACTCAGCGCCACCTATAGCTCTGGTTCAGCCATAAAACATAATTGAGGTGAGAAGATGATGAAGGATAATCTTGCATCTTTATTAGTCATCAGCGGTCTGCTGTTTACCATGACGACGCTTAACGGCTGTATCAAAGGCGAGGAAGGCCCGATGGGTCCGCCAGGGACTGTTGGTCTCGGTACAATCGAAGGGAAGATAAGGCTTTGGAAAGATTATTATCAGAGGAACACCGATCATTCAGGGGTTGTAATCCGTCTTGAAAAGACAGAGTACAGAGACACCACAGGGGTTGACGGCAGCTACAGGATAGAGAATGTCCCAGCTGGTGTCTATACCATTGCTGCTTCGAAGGAGGGTTACGGGACGATGAAGGAGTATAACTTTACGGTGGGCGGAGGGGTCTCTTACTTTTCGCCGGATCTGGCGAGGATTGCCCTTGCACCCGAGGATGTTAAAGCGACATATGACACGATAGAGGTCTACGGTGAGACCACCCCGGCGGTAAGGCTCTCCTGGTCCCCGGCCGACACAACCCTGACGAACCTATACTGGATATACTACTCGGAGGATCAGGCGTTCCGGGAGAGCATGTTGGTCACACGGGTCCTTGCCCAGAAACCTTCCCGCATTTACATCTACGGCCTTGAGCAGGGTGTCTATTACTTCGGCATCAGAGCTGATAATGGGGTTGGTTATATAGATGAGACATCAGGCGTGCCCATTTACCCTACAATGAGTGCCCTCTCCAGGGCTGCTGAGCCAATAGTAATCCTTGAATCTTCCGGCATAAAGAAGTCAATAGGATGGGTCGGACCATCGTAAGCTTCGCGATGGATGGGGGAGAGAGTTCTGACAGTGGTCGTAGTATCTACGGGCCAATGTTATCTATGATATTGATGTAACAGAAACAGCAGCTTTGTGAACTGATCGGGCATACACTACAACAGAAAGAAAGGGTGAGAGATGGTTGAGCTTTTCCAGAAAGGCGGAGTGTTTATGTGGCCTCTCCTTGTGTCGCTCGTGATAGGGGTGGCTGTGATCTTAGAGCGGCTGTGGACCTTGTCAAGGGCTTCGATCAACACAGAGAAGTTCTTTATGGCCGTTCAGTATACCTTGAAAAACGGCGGAGTTGAGGAAGCCCTGCAGGTCTGCGCCAACACCCGGGGACCTGTAGCATCCATATTTCATGCGGGGCTCTCGAAGGTGGGTCGCGGGATAGAAAGGGTGGAAAAAGCCATCGAGGATGCAGGAACCGTAGAGGTCGCATTTTTAGAGAAAGGGATGGTCTGGCTATCCACGGTGGCCAGCATCGCCCCTCTGCTCGGTTTCCTCGGCACGGTCAGTGGTATGATCAAGGCCTTTGAGGGCATTGCGCGGAGAGGAGATGTAGAGCCGAGCATAGTGGCGGCGGGGATCTCTGAGGCCCTCATAACCACCGCTGCAGGACTGTCCATAGCGATTCCCATGCAGGCATTTCACAACTTCTTCGTCTCACGGATCGACAAACTTGTAATAGATATGGAGGAAAGCTCCTCAGCCCTTGTTGACAGCCTGTTAGATCTTGGGTACGAGGAGGAGACAAAACCGAACGTAACCGAAGTTCGAAGGCACGGATCCGGGGCAATGGTGGATAACAGCAGAAAGGCTTATGGATTATAGATACAATGGAAGCTGGAAAAGAGGTTTTTGAGACGCTGTCTACAGATCTTCAGCGTAGGCTGACGATGGAATAAGAGGGGTACCTTCAGGGGTGATTAAAAAGTGAAGTTCAGAAAGCGATTTCGGGTTAAGGAAGAGATACCTATCTGTTCGCTGCCTGACATAGCCTTTCTGCTCCTCATCTTCTTCCTGGTTTCGACCACCATGGATATGGACAGGGGGATCGGATTGACACTTCCGACGCCCGGACAGACTACGGAGGTCCCGAGAGGGAACATTTGCTACGTCTGGGTTAACGCTATAGGGGAGATCATGTGTGACGGTCAGATGGTGAATCTCTCCCAGCTCAGGGAGAAGGTACAAAGGAGGCTCTCCGAGAATGAGAAGCTCATCATCTCCCTTGAGACCGACCCGGAAACGGAATACGGGGTCTTTGTCGATGTCCTGGATGAGTTGAAGCTGGCAGGTGCAAGACGCATATCCATCGTTTCACCGGAGCAGTCACCATGAGGTTCCAACGCAGGGTGAAGGTCGGCACATCTATTCCGACCAGTTCGATGGCGGACATAGCCTTTCTACTGCTTATCTTTTTCATGGTATCTACGGTCTTCGTCCGGTACAGGGGGCTTCCGGTCCAACTCCCCTGGGCCCAGAAGATCCAGCGGATTGAGACCAAGAGAAACATCACCTACATCTGGGTGACGGCTGACGGCAGGATATCCATTGATGATATGCCGGTAAGACTCCCTGAGGTCCGGTCGGTGGTCTACGAGAAGCTGGCCAATAACCCCAGGATCATAGTGTCGCTGAAGTGCGATCGTAAGGCCTCCTATGGCCTTGTCTCTGCCATCATGGAGGAGTTGAAGAAGGCAGGGGCTTTGAGGATAAACTTCGCAACCAGGAGGGAGCATTAGGTACCTGGTGAACTGGCATCCGGACCGGATGGTCCAATGCAGTGGAACTCTTTAACCATCTTCATAAGGCAGGGTCTCAAAATTTATGTCAAGTTTTTGGAGAGCATTCAATGCAAGATGGGTCGGGTTCACCGTTTGGTGTAGTATAGGATGAAGTGCCAGGCCTGAGCCGTTAAGACCGTCCGGCCAACGGAGCGCTCTTTTTCCGTCCCTCTGAGCCCGACCGGAGGGAGGGCGGGTCGGAGTTTATGCTTTAGCATCTCATCGTGGGTAAGATGAATCACTGAGCCTGTAGATCCGGGGATGAAAACCTGAAGGCTTAGCTCCTGGCGTGAGCCGAAGACGGTCTCGGCGAAGGCTTCGGGCTGTCCTTGGCAAGCCTTTTCGTAAAAGGCTTGAGCGAAAACGCC
>DTYK01000073.1 GCA_012961925.1 Candidatus Latescibacterota bacterium | reverse complement strand
TTAGCTTTAGTGGTGAAGAACGGATCAAAAAGTCTGTGGATGTTCTCCTCTGGGATACCACATCCGGTATCGATGAACTTCACCTCTATGAAATTATCCCGTGCTCCGGTATTGATCGTGAGAGACCCACCTTCTGGCATCGCCTGGGCAGCGTTAAGGATAATGTTCATAAACACTTGTTTGATCTGTCCGGCGTCCACCATTATCAAAGGCAATCGCGAATTGAGCTCCTTGATTATCCTGATATTGTGGAATGCTGCCTGGTTTTGAAGTAGCATCAATGATTCTTCGATGATTTTGTTGATGTCGGAGGGACTTTTCTCGGGATCCTTCTGGCGGGCAAAGCCTAATAGACCCTGTACAATCCTCTTGCACCGGACAGCCTCATCCACAATAACCTGTAGATCCGCTCTCTGAGCATCATGCTCCGGAGTATTCTTGAGCAGCAGATGAGAGAAGGTCAGTATCCCGGTCAGGGGGTTGTTCAGCTCATGGGCAACACCTGCGGCCAGTTCTCCTATCGAAGCCATCTTTTCGGACTGGATAAGCTGTTCCTGAAGCTGTTGGAGCTCTTTATAAGCCTTTTCCAGTTCGGCTGCCTTAGCCCTTTCCGCCTCCGCCGCGGCTGCCTCAGCAACAAGCTTTTTCATCTCCCGGAGATCCTTTGCGACACCGACCACGCCGATCACTTCACCAGTGGAATCCCGCATCACTGAGCCGCTGAGGGCCATAGGGATCCTCTCGCCTCCCTTTGTATGGAAATCCACTTCCAGGTTCTGGACGGATCCTTCTTCAATCAATCTCTTGAAACAGGGCCCTTTAAATGATTTATCTGGTTTCCTGTCCTCGTTGGCAAAGAGCACCTCCATAGGTCTGCCGATGATCTCCTTCTCCTCATACCCCAACAGGTCGAGTGTGGCACGATTGACCATCTTTATATTCCCGTGGGAATCCACCACGATCAAGGCATCGATCATGCTCCTGATGATATTGTCAGTGAACTCCTTGGCCTCGATAAGTTCTCTGTTCTTCCTTTCGATCTCTGCCTGGCTATTCGCCAGTTCGGCGTATATCGTCTCCATCCGCTTAATGATCTCGATCCACATACTCTCCTGGACCTGTTCCTGCGATTCAACCACCCTCTCTCCCATAAGGATACCTCCGATAACTCCTCAAGGTTTCAAGCGGTCGTCAGAACAAAGGATCTGGCATTATCATCCCCGATCAGTGTATGGACCGTACAGAACAGGCAGGGATCGAACGACCTGATCACATGGGCAACCTCGATCGGATTCTCTGCATCCTCGACAGGGGTGCCGATCAACGCCTGTTCGACGGGGCCAGGGGTATCATCCAAACCCCTCGGAGAAAGGTTCCAGGCGGACGGTGTTATCACCTGGTAGTTCTTGATCTTATAATCTTCGATAGTGATCCAATGCCCGAGTATACCTCTTGGCGCTTCGGTTAAACCAACACCTCTGGCCTCTTCCACCTTTTCCGATCTCGCATAAAAAGGCTGAGACGGATCGATCTGTTGAAGCCATATCCCTATTTGTCTCACCAACTTTACGGCTTCATGGAGCCTTATCAAGCTCCTCGTAAAGACATTAGGCCCGAGACATCCGACAAGGTCTATGGCCAGGGGGTCTTGATTGACGATCATTCTGGCCAAAGGGCCAGTTTCGGCCGTACGTCCATCGTATCGAGGCGCCTTGGCCCAGCTATACGCCTGGACCTTGTCGAGATCCACTTCTGTTGTCCCATTTTCAGGGTGTTCTGCATCTCCATTTCCTTTAAACCATGAATATTTAAGGTGCTCTGTAATCTTCGTCTGATCAAAAGGATTAAGATCACCGTCGAAGTAACCGCCTTTCAGCCAGGCCGTCCCGTCCGGCAGGTCATAGCCTCCGCAGGACAGGAATCTGCAAGGACCCTTCCCTAATCTATCCAATCCCCTCTCGCGGCCACATCTGATGAAGAGTCCGAGATCGCTGTCTTCATGGTTGTCCTCGCCAAGCCAGGATTCCACTCCCGTTAAACTTTTATTGTCCAGCCAACGGTCAAGGCTACAATTTAAAAGGCTCTCCTCTATAAAACTTCGGAACTCGGTTAGGATGCCCATAGCTCTGACGATTTCGCTCCGATCAACAGGGCGTGTGGTCCCACCAGGCTGGAGGGCAAGGGTATGAGGCCATTTCCCTGCAAACAGACCCAAGATCTCCAGGATCTTTCTTCGTATCCGGAGAGCCTTTACGTAGGACCTGCCCGAAAAAGAAGCAAATCTTTCTAAGAGCACCTTATACGTAGGCATGCCTGAATACCTTTTATTTACAAAATCTACAGCGAAAAAGGCGTAAAAGTGGGTTACATGACTCATTACCGTCTCGGTAGCCATCACTACATTCCTGCATAAGTAGGCATTGGGCGGCATATGGATCTTCAAGGCACTTCTCAAGGCATTGGAGGCGGCAGTGGAGTGTGACCCGCTGCAGATGCCACAGATCCGGCAGGTGAAGACCAGGGCATCCAACGGGTCGCGTCCCCTCAGCAGCTTTTCAAATCCCCTGAACATCACACCGGATGCGTACGCATCTACCACCTCCCCATCCTTCAACCTCACTTTTATCTCCAGATCTCCTTCCACTCTGTTAAACGGACTGATTGTTAAGAGTTTATCTCCCATTTTCACGATAACACGTTACCTTAAGTCGATCCTTTTAAACGACACAGCGTTAGCCCTTAGCCTCTCCGGACAGGCCAACTTCGCCAGTCCGCTTATGCCGACATACCAGGCCTTGGGGACATCGAGGGGTAGTGTTGTTGGAATATCGCCGATCTTTTCCGTCACGAAGAAGGGCACAAATCCATCAGGAAACCGTGGGGAGGTGCAGGAGACGCAGGGGAATCCTCCTCTGGTACAGCTTCCTGTCCGCCCCAGCCACAGCCGTTCATTACAATCGGACTCGCATTGTGTCCCTTTACAGCCAAGATGTTCAAACAGACATCCCTGTTGTGAATATTCCTCGGCGGATGCCTTAAATTCATAGTACTCATTTCTGGGGCATGCATGGTGGGCTAATTTACTATAAAACATCTTGGGGCGCTGATATCTGTCCAGCCTATCTATCCCGAGCTCTCCTGAGATCAGGAGAACGAGGGTTTCCACAATCCAGTCCGGGTGGGCAGGACATCCAGGGATATTGATCACAGGGAGGCCGGAGCCGGAGGTATAACCCACACCAAGTAGTCCACCCTTCTTTTCGCGCAAAAACTGTAACCCTGTGGCATCCAGAGGGTTGGTCCCAGATGAAGGAATGCCGCCAAATGAAGAGCAGGTCCCAACGGCCATCGTGTACTCGGCAACATTTGAGAGGTCGAGGATCCAGTCCTTAAACGGTCGGTCGTGGAACATGAAATACCTGCCCGTCCTGTCCGGACCGCGATGAACAGCCCCTTCCACCATCAATACATCAAGGCTTCTATTCCCAGAGCAGAAGCTCTGGAGGGCATCTACTACCGTTTCTCCTGTCTCGGTGCTTAAGGATGGATGCCATACCACGTCCAGATTTGACATATGAACCGCAGCGAAAATGTCCGGTTGCTCCGCATTCAAAAAGGACATGGTTGAGCCCCCACAGCAGCCACCTTGTAACCACAACACGTTTACCTTACGCATCCCTATCTCCGGTTAACTCGTTGCACTACCGAACTCTTCGACCTCATGCCCCTCCGCCTATAGCGATCAGGGTTTTTGAGCGATGTCAACAAATCCTCGGTAGCTGGTCGGCGACCAGCATATCTACGATTCGAGTGCCGCTTATGACGGTCTTAAGACATACCATTCCCTTAGGTTCTTCAACAACAGTGCCGATGATCTCTGCGTCCTTGCCGAGTCTATCCTGGCGCATAGCTTCCAGTACCTGGTCCGCATCTTCAGACGCAACAACCACAACGACCTTACCTTCGTTAGCGAGATATAGTGGATCAAGGCCGAGAAGTTCACAGACCGCCCTTACTCCCTCTTTAACGGGGATTTTCTCCTCTTCGATAAGGATGCCGAACTCCCTCCCCCCTACTATTTCGTTGAGTGCGGTTGCCAACCCGCCTCTTGTAGGGTCACGCATAAACTTCACCTTATCCGACGCTGCAAGCACCTTTGATATCAATCCATTCAGTGGAGCACAATCGCTCTTGACGTTAACTTCGAATTCAAATCCCCCTCTTTGGGAAAGGACGGCTATTCCATGGTCGCCCACGCTTCCGCTAAGGATAATCCTGTCACCGACTCTGACCCGATTCACAGAGAGCCTTACCCCCTCATCCACAAATCCTATGCCTGAGGTGTTTATGAAGAGCTGATCTGCTTCGTCTTTTCCTACCACTTTTGTGTCGCCTGTGACTATCAAAACGCCGGCAGCCTCCGCAGTCCTCCTCATGGAATCCACAATCCGGCATAATGGTTCCATATCGTGGCCTTCTTCGATGATAAAGCCGCAGGAGATGTACTTAGGTTCTGCCCCCATTACAGCCAGGTCGTTCACGGTTCCTGCTACAGCCAGCTTGCCGATATCGCCTCCGGGGAAGAAGAGGGGTTTAACCACGTAAGAGTCGGTGGTAAAGGCTAATTTCGGGGCGCCATCAACGAGAGCAGAATCGGTCAGTTCCAACAGGATCGGATTTAGGAACCGTTGAAGGAAGAATTTCCTGATCAGGTCATGGGTAAGCTTTCCTCCGCTTCCATGGCTGAGTAAGATCTTTTCATCCCCCTTCAAACCGACCTCCTATACCGGCAAGGATCTCTACGTCCAGCTCATCCCTCAGGTTTCTTCGGCATCTGTCGTCCATAATTATAGTAGGCTGCACAGGTCCCCTCACTTGAGACCATGCAGGCACCCTTAGGGTGTTCCGGGGTGCAGAGGGACCCAAACAGGGTGCACTCCAGAGGCTCTTTAACGCCCCGTAAGATAGCACCACAGATACATCTCGGGTTTTCTGCGCTCGGCTCAATCTCCACATCTATATTTGCTTCGGCGTCGTATTTGCGGTATCTTTGACGGATCATCAGACCGCTTTGTGGGATCACGCCTATGCCTCTCCAATCACTATCCGACGGCTCAAAGACTTCATAAATTACTTCACGGGCCTTGGGATTGCCCTCTTTTCTGACCGCACGGCGATACTGGTTGGCAACCTCGGCGATCCCTCTTGTTATCTGCTGGACAAGCGTATAGATCGCCTGCATTATATCTACGGGCTCGAATCCGGCGACAACGCACGGGACCCGGTAGTTGCGGGGGATGAATTCGTAGACCTGGGTTCCTGTAATGGTGCTGACGTGGCCGGGGCAGATGAAACCATCGATCTTTAACTCACCCCCGTCCAGTAAGGCCTTCATGGCAGGTGGAATAAGTTTATGGGCGCTCAGCACGAAGTAGTTCTTCATGCCCATGCGATCCGCCTCCAAGATCGATGTGGCCACTGTTGGCACGGTCGTCTCGAAGCCGACGCCTAAGAATATCACCTTACGCTCTGTGTTATCGCGGGCGATCTTAAGGGCATCCGTCGTTGAATAGACTATCCTGACGTCGGCCCCCCGTGACATCTCCCGGGCCAAACTTGACCTGGATCCCGGAACCTTTACCATATCGCCGAAGGTTGTCAGTATAACATCACTCTGCTTGGAGTATGCTATGGCCTTATCGATATATCTGTTGGAGGTGACGCAGACCGGACATCCTGGGCCTGACAAAAGCCTGATGTTTGGAGGCAAAAGGCCTTTTATGCCGTATCTATGGACGGCCATAGTATGGGTACCGCAGACCTCCATCAGCGTCACCTCCCCCTCCCCCACTTCCGAGGATATCCTCGAGGCCAGCCTCTTTGCCGCCGCCTTGTTACGGAATTCATCAAGGTATTTCATCTCTCATCCCTTTGAAGTCTTTACAGATTTTCTTATAAGATGGGTCATCTATGGGATTTTGTCAAGAGAAATCACCAGAAGCCTGGAAAGGTCTTTTAACCATAGAGGAGACTGAGTCTTGACGGAGACGTAGAGATATAAGTTATCGAAAATTATATCAAAGAATTTTACTCTGTGAATCTCTATCTTTGCGCTCTCTGGGATCTTTCAGAAACCTGTTACGATATGGCTTGACTGCGTTACTCACAAGGTGACCACCCTCGTCAACATTCCTCTGTAGCTTCTGAAAAGGGGAAGATTTTCCTTGACTTTTTATAAGATTTTTTTATTATATCATTAGCATTTATAGGATGGTTATGGTCGATGTCGGGGTGGGACAGGAAAAGTTTGGCCGACAAAGGCATGGGGGTGGAATGGAAAACCATAAAAACCGGATTCCTGGCAAAGTCAAGGGATAGCAGGCAATCCGGTTTTTATATATCTTGAACCTGGTGAGAGGAGACAATTGCGACAGGGGGTTCTCTCCGACTTCGCCAGGGCGCTTCTGGGCGGCAGTATCTTCTGTTATTGTCTTGGCCAAAGTCTGCGGCCAATTTATAATGAAGGCAGCGTAAGCGCACAAATTGTGACAGGGAATAAGTATCAGACAATCAACGGCCTGTGACTCACATCTTTAACCTCAACCGTTGCTGAGATAAAATTGGACCGATTGCGATCCTTGTGGCTTGAATCTAAGCGTAGACTTAATCTCCTCACCAATCATACCTTCACACTCCCCGTCATCGTCTTCTATGCGACGGAACGGTGCAACTGTCGCTGTGTGATGTGCGACATATGGAGGTGTTCGAGAAAGCGCGAGCTGGATTTCTCAGAGATAGAGACGATTGCACGGGCACTGAGACCATTTGCCACCAGGAATGTTGTCCTCTCCGGCGGTGAGCCCCTGCTCCGAAGGGACATCTTTGCCATCTGCAGGACATTCCAGAAAAACGGCATCATGCCCCTTTTGATAACCAATGGACTCCTTCTTGAGGAATTATCGGGGGAACTAACCACCTTTCTACCTGGAGCAATGGTCTCCATCGACGGAAGCAGGGCGGAGATCCACGATGCTATTCGGGGGGTCAACTGCTTTGATAAGGTTGTCTCCGGTATCAGAAAGGTAAAGAACGTAAACCCCGGATTCCGTATTGTGGGACGGACCACGGTGCAAAAGGCCAACTATTTTGACCTCCCCGACATCGTCCGTCTGGCCAAGGAGATCGGACTCGACATGATCTCTTTCATCGCTGCAGATGTGACTTCCCCCTCCTTTGGTAGATCGGATGAACTTACTGAGGAGAGGCGTATGGGTATCCTCCTGGCGGAGAAAGAATTGGCCATGTTCAAGAAGCTCCTTGAAAAATTAATCGAGCGTCACTCCGACGACTTTCGATCGGGGTTCATAGCTGAGACGCCGGAGAGGCTATGGAGGATCTATCGCTATTACGGGGCCATGCTGGGTAAAAATAGGTTCCCGCAGGTGAGCTGCAATGCACCCTGGGCCTCCCTGGTTATTGAATCAGATGGACAGGTAAGGCCGTGTTTCTTTCAGCCCCCTATTGGAAACCTGCGGCAGCGGTCACTGAAAGATGTCGTCTGTTCCCCCAGACTCAGGACATTTCGGAAAAATCTCAACCCGCAGGAGGATCCGGTCTGTGTTCGTTGCGTCCTTCCCATGGAGTTTAATTTTATACATTGAGGTTCGAAGATGAAATTGTCCAAATACACGATATTTGTGTCGGACTATCCTGAATCCGGTCAGCATCTGGTTTTTAATACTCTTACCGGGACACTTGTGGTTATCGACAAGGAACTACGGGAGATCATCAGCTCTCCTCATGCGAAGCCTTCATCTGGCGACAGGTTAGAGGGCGAACTTTTGAGGTTGGAAGAACTGGGCATAATGGTGGGTGATGAGGTCGATGAAGACCTTATCCTCGAGCACTGGATCAATCGCTGGAAATACGATAACTCCACGATGGACGCAGGTATACTCCCCACTTACGCCTGCAATTTCAGATGTGTCTATTGTGTTGAGAAAGCTGTGGAGGCTACTGTTTCAATGAATGAAACGATGTCAAGGACGGTGGTCAACTGGCTTATGAGGAGGGTCGAAAAGCTCCATCCACATGATCTCTTCATAAGCTATTATGGAGGCGAGCCTCTGCTCAACGTCCCCGCAATTGAGCTGATAAGCGAGACCCTCTTTGATTTCGCTCAGAAGGGTGGAATCGAGTATGAGTTTCAGATTGAGACCAATGGGTCGCTGTTAACCAGAAATGTGGTCGGTAGACTGTTGAAATACGGATTAAAAAGGGCAATCGTGACGATAGACGGTGAAAGAACCGCCCATGACATGAGGAGACCTTTCAAAAGCGGCGCGGGGTCCTTCGACGTCATCATGGATAATATCTCAGCGGTAGCTGATATGATAGAGATTGACATCCGAGGGAACTTCGATTCGGAGAACTTCGAACACATGCTCGGTCTACTCGATCAACTGGAACAAAGGGGCCTGAAAGGAAAGGTCAAAGGGGTAGAGTTCGTACCTATTATGAAGACGAGCGCTGGACTGAAATCTCCGGTCATCGATGGTGGAGGATGGGCTTCATTCTCCGAACCGGGCTTGCCGGAGAATATAGTATATCTCAAGAGGGAAACCCTCAGAAGGGGATTTCTCACCAATACGGGCATAGGCCATGCCTTGAGCAGTCCGATAATAAGGGATAACTATGTGATTATCGATCCTAAGGGCAAGATCTACAAGTTATTGCCATTTGTCGGATACGAAGATTTCATTGTTGGTGATATCTTCACGGATGAATTTAACTACAGACACGTCGAGTTCATGACCATGGATGTGTGGCGCCGTTGTTTGGAGTGTCCCTATGTGCCCGTTTGTGGAGGGGGGAGTCGATATGGAGCCTATGTGAAGTACGGGGATTTCCGGCGGGTGCTCTGTGAAAAGGAGTATTTTGAGAAGGCAGGCAGCGAGCTGTTGAAGATGGAGTATGAGCTCAGCATCTCTCAGGGGCCAAGGTCTCAACCTCATCAGATGCCATCGTCTGTTTAGATAACCTTTGCCGTTTTTAAGAGGAGCCTTGCCCCTTGGTGTTTCCTGTGGTTTTCTGGTGGTCAAAAGACCCCAAAGAATAGCGTACAAGTTCAGCACTGATGGAGCCGATCTTCACCTTGCTCTTCATCAAGACCGGCATTTTACGCTCATCATCCGTCAGCCATACGACCAGCGTCCCTCCTTTCTTGAAGAAGAGCCCTGTCCCCTTCGTAACAAGCTCAACTACAAGACAGTCGAAGGTCCCCGCATCCACCTTTACTCGTTCCCTACGCAAGATTTTCACCTCAAGAGGATAGATTTTATCCCCCTGAAAGATATCCAGAAATATAGACTCGCCAACCTTAAGGTTCTGGGTCCTGATGAAATAGAGAGAGGAGATGAAGTCCTGGACATAGGGTGGGACACGGGTCGTGTCATCACTTGTAAGCGCCAGGCCGTTTTCCTGGTCGTAGAAGACCGTCGTTCGAGACCTGTATTTGCCCTCACGGATGTATTTCTCAAACCGCCTGGGGAAGATACCCTCGACATCTATGAAGGATTCGATTCTGTCCCGTACTTTAAAGAACAGGGAGAAGATCTCATTAGTTCTGGTCGTGGAGACCACATGATATGTTGGCCTGCCGTCCACAATCTCTATCCCTTTGACCTGCATAACCCCTGTACCCGCCCTGATAGGCCCGTATCGGAGGGCGAAGCGAAGCTTCTCCCCCACCCCGAAGGCATGGTTGTCCAGCTTCCTTGCTACAGCACCGCTGAGAGGAAGAATAAACAAGATGAGGAATAGCCATGTGAGCACCCTCATCATACCCTTTCGCCTGTACTTTATCCAACGATAAACTTCAACAAAGAATCGCCGTTGACCATGTTTGAAATACAATCCTCCCCCCTCTCTTTGCTCAACTCCCATAGCTTGGCATATTTGGCAAAGACGTAGAACCCGCCGAGTAGCGATATCACAAATCCCGCCTTGCCGTCAAAAAAACCCAGACGTAGTAAATACATCTTCATGAATCTTATTATGGGCCGAAAGAAAAGGTCTGCCCATGAGAAGCTTCTTCCGGCCCTGATCATCTCTTGGGCAAAGATCGTTGAGTAACGATCGATCTTCTTAATATGGTCGGAGAGACTTCGGTAGGGGTAGTGATAAAGATCGCCCTTCAGATATCCTGTTTCCCCCCCTGCGAGGACAACCCTGTCATGGGGATTTACTCCCCCCCACCTGCCCCGACTTTTTCGAAAAAGCCTCAGTTTATAATCCGGATACCAGCCACAATGGTTAATCCATCGTCCCAGGTAGAAGGTTCGTCGGGGCACAAAATATCCGTTAAAGACCGGGTTTTCTTGCCGCAGAACTTTGAGGATGCCGTCCCTCAAAACTCCTGAAACGACCTCGTCAGCATCTACTGCGAGGACCCAATCATTGGACGCCCTGTCCAGGGCAAAGTTCTTCTGTTCGATGAAACCCGGCCACCGGTTCTGGTATACCCGGTCAGTAAACTGCCTTGCGATATCGGGGGTGCCATCATCGCTAAAAGAATCGATCACAACGATTTCATCAGCCCAGACCAGATTCTCCAGACATCTCCTGATGTTCTCCCTCTCATTGTAGGTAATGATACAGACAGATATTCTTCTTCTGTCAGCCAACCATGTCCTCCTTACAATCCTATTGCTACACAACGCCCCACCCCAGCACCGTTTTTTTTCATCTATAGGTCTGTAAGAACCTCTTCAGTGACCTGTCATAGGTTCTTTCCACCTCTGGAGGGAAAAAACAGGCCGGCAGTTCCCTTGCCGCCCAATGATGTCTTATGCACTCGCAGCACATACCCTTTCGCGAACAGGGCTCATAGGTGCATGTACAACCCCCTCTGTTGGTGTCTATGTTGACACATTGTGCCATTGAACCTTTTCACCTCCTTTCCACCTTGATGATTTTAACAAAGACAATTGTTCATTCAGGCAGGGGTATCTCGAACTCGGAGAGGTCATCGGCAAGTATAGTAGATGGGTATATTACCAGCGCCTCGTTCAACAGGGCATCCGTTTCGCTGTAACGAGGACTTATGTGGGAGAGGACAAGCCTTGACACCCCCGCCTTTCTGGCTATTCTTGCAGCCTGAACGACTGTTGAATGCCCTTTCTGGTCGGCCTCTTCCCGTAGCTGATCCGAGAACATCCCATCGTGGATGAGAATATCAGCCCCCTTTGATGAGTCTGCTACCACCTGACAGGGGCGTGTATCTACAGCGTATACTATCTTTCTTCCCCTTCTCGGACTCCCAAGCACATCCTCCGGATGTACAATCCTGCCATCGTTCAGTTCCACATCCTTGCCCTTCTGAAGCCGGTTGAAGAGAGGACCTTCCGGTATCCCCAATTTCTTCGCCTTTTCAACATAAAACCTTCCCGGCCGTTTCTCCTCTTCAAAGACATAGGCAAGGGTAAAGATTGTGTGGTCAACCGGTAAGGCCTCTACCCGATATCCGGACCCTTCATAGATCCTCCCTCCTGTTGTCTCCTCTACTGTAATGTCGTACTCGGGGCTGAAGCCAATGCAATTTTTTGTGGAGTCTATATACGCATTGATGCCTGGAGGACCAAAGATATACAGCGATTCCTTTCGTGAGAGATGGACCAGGGTCATGAGCAGGCCTGGGAGTCCTGTCAAATGATCGCCATGTAGATGGGAGATGAAGATGGCACTCAGTTTCATAATGCTCAGACCGGCCTTCTTCATCTGTAACTGCGTCCCCTCACCGCAATCGAACAGAAGGATCTCCCCTTCACGCTTAAGGGCCGTTGAAGGCAGGCTCCTGGAGAGGGTAGGAATTGCCCCCCCCGTGCCAAGCATAATCACCCTCATCTATAACCCTGACCTTTCTTCTCTCATGCAAGACAAAGACCTCTTATGAGTTCTGAGAAATTTCCATTTGGTTTCATCTCATGACGTAATTTATGATACACCATTTCAACCGTGATGTCAAGGGTATACTGAATAGTCAAAAAGCAGGGGCTCAGCCCCTGCTTTCATTCCAATTGCCTGCCATCAGCAGCAGGATGGCACCGGTCCAGGGGTTCAAGGCCAAACCGGGAGTGCAGAGAGGTCATCTCCATCTTCACTTCCGAGCACAGCCTCTTCCGCATCGACCAGCCCGTAGCCCTGCCAGCTTGAGGGATACTCAGCATTGCTGTTTCGCATCAGCTTATCGGCGGTCGTCTGCAATGTGGACCTTACGACTTCACTACCAATCCCCTTGCTTAGCATCAACGCAACCGTCCCCGAGACGTGGGCCGCAGACATTGATGTGCCCGATATGTATCCATATCCTGCCGAAAGATCGATGGGGAGGGTCGAATATATCCCAACGCCCGGTGCCACCAGCTCCAGATAGGGCCCCTTCGACCAGAAAGGCGGTATTCGGTCGTGCCAGTCGGTTCCCCCTACCGCTATCACCTCATCGTAGGCGGCCGGGATGTTCCTGCCCCCGTTTCCTGCGGCAGCAACCAGGATTATGCCACCCTCATAGGCCTTCCTCAGGACTTCATGAAGGGCCCTCGACTCCCCTGGTTGACCAAAGCTCATGTTTATTACGTCGGCTTCCCCGTCAATGGACCATTCGATCCCTGCTATGACATCGCTCAGGTAACCCCATCCTTCTCTGTTAATAACCTTCACCGCATAAAGGTCTGCCTCGGGAGCAACGCCAATGACACCAAAGCCGTTATCCCGTGCAGCTACGATGCCAGCTACATGGGTCCCATGTCCGTAATCATCATCCCCGCTGGAGGTATACTCCACAAATGCCGTATCGGCCACAACCGCACCTTCCAGATCCGGATGGTCGAGGTCGACACCGCTGTCAATTATCGATACGATCACCCCGGAACCCTTATATCCTACCGTATGCACAAACTCTGCATCTACACGATCAACGCCCCATGGTAATACCTGCGGTGGCCCATCCCCTGAGTCGCTGGGCTCAAGCCGTACAATCTCATCTGGTTCCACATAGGCCACCTTGGGATGGGCGGCCAGCTTGGAGACGGCATCCGCTGGCACGTCTGCTGCCACAAGGGGGATGACATGATAGCTCCGCTTCACCTTCCCCCCAAGGCCCTGCATCAGACCCGGATCAGGAGCCTCTTTAAACCGGATCAAGATCTTAACGCTGCCTGGCACTGTTCTGGCAACAGGAGACGGGTCGTCCCTGAACAAGGATTTAACCACCCCCCACGTGGTATTCCCTCCCGCATACACGACAGAAGCGATGAACAACATCACCACGTTAACACATGTAACAATTAGAGCCCTTCTCATATATCTTCTCCCTTTCTCCTGTAAGTTTAAAGTAGTGTAGCCCATTGGGGCATAAAGCTACCTCCACGGATCAGCCCTTACGCTTCTCTCTTCACCCCCTTTCTACGCATGATAAATTGTCCAGGCGTTTTAAGTCAAGAACTTTCGACCTTTTCCCATACGAACGGTAAGTCACCGGCATAGAGGAGATACATATCATCCTCGTCCCACAACACTTGATACTTATAGACGGCACCCACAATCGACGGTTCGGACGAATCCTCTATGAGGACATAGACCACGTCTCCGAGGACAAAGTAGTGCCCCTTCATCCAGAAGACCACTTCACCAGATTCATCCCCTGTACGGATTTCCCTTGAGAATTGCTCTTGGGCTTCAAAGCGCGTCAGGCCCACGTATTTTGTACCGCCATAGACCCAGCTCTGTCTCCATAACCCGATAAGGCGCTCTTCTAAGGTCGCCTTTTTCCTGTCCGTCGGTGACGAACGTCCACAGCCGGCAATCAGCACCAGAGCAATCAGGACTTCCCATAACTTCGCCTTTCCATAACCTCTCATAAAAGTAACCCTCATCGCTAAGATTCTTCGACCTCCTCCCATATGGAGGCACGACCTTCAAGCGGAATAAGGTAGATCTTATCGTTCTTCACCGCAATCTCATACATAAAGGCCATGCCAATATCCTCCGGGTCGGATGAATCGTCGAAGATCGTATAGAGGACGTTTCCTACAACGAAGAAATGTCCCGTAGCCCACCACACTATCTCACCCTCCTCGTCGCCTCTGTGAATCTCACGGACAAAACGGTTTTCCGTTTCGAAACGTGTGAGGCTCACATAGGTCGTATCAGAGGTCCAGCTCCGTCTCCATAGGCCGATCAGGCGTTGCTCAATCGTCAGTCCGGTTGGGGACTTCTCCTGACATCCGAGGGCAAACAGGACAACCAGGAAGGTAAACAGTATGACAAATCGTGTTAAATGCCTCATAAGAACTTTATATCATGAGTACTCTCAGTATTCGATTTTCTGGATCTGGAATTAATTATGGCCAAAGCAGACCTGTAAGCCGAGTTCTGTCGGGGATAGCCATTCATCTGGCCTCGATGTTGCCATCGGGCTCAAGCAGCCTACCCGAGAGTAATAACGAGGCGGGTCACCTCTCCTCTCCTATTTGGCCTTGCTCCGGGTGGGGTTTACCGTGCCCCCGATGTCACCATCGGGGCGGTGAGCTCTTACCTCGCCTTTTCACCCTTACCCCGCACCTTTCGATTTTACAAAGTAGAAGGCTTTTCCCTTCATGCTGGCCATTAGGACATAATCGTTCTCGCGGCAAATTGCAATGGCCGAAAGGAGCGGGGCGGTATGTTTTCTGTGGCACTTTCCGTGGCATTGCTGCCCGTCCGCGTTACGGACCACCCTGCCCTGTGGAGCTCGGACTTTCCTCCCCTCTAATCCGATCGGCCCGGAATAGAGGAGCGACTATCCGGTCTGCTTTGGCCATCTACCAGAAAATCAGGTTTGTCGCCGAAACACAGCAGTCCTTTCTTCTCTCTTCGTCAAGAAAACCGGTTACTTCCCTCATCGATGTACCTTATCCGGACGGATTCAAACCGTCTCGACACATCCTTCGCCTGTTCAAACAGCTTTATCAGGTCCAAGCCCCCTAACCCTATATGTGCATTCATCTGTCTAACAACAAACTGGCCCTCAGACCATTAGTAAACGATCATCCATTTCTCTCGTCCCATACAAGTATCCTACCACAGTTTTCGCAGGTTATCAACCTCTCATTTCTCTTAATCTCTACAACTTTCTGTGGGGGGATCTGTTTGAAACAACCACCGCAGGCTCCCCTCCTGATCGGGACTACCGCCATACCTCCTCTACCCCTTCGGATCCTTTCATAACTGGAAAGAAGCCTTTTCCCAAGGCCCTCTATAGCCTCATCCCTTTTCTGCCTGTAGATGCTGAGCTCCTGTTCCACGGAGGAGAGCTTCAGGGTAAGTTCGTCTATCCGATTCTCCTTCTCGCTCTTAATCCTCTCAAATTCTTGAGATTCGTTCTCTATCTTTAGGCTAAGTTCTTCGAGTTCAGCCATCGTCCTGAGGACTTGGGTCTCGTTTTCGCTGACATTGTTCTCCCATATCCGGATCTCACGTTGAAGGGCCTCATATTCCTTATTGGTCTTAACCTCATCCAGCCTGGCTTGATGTTTCTTTAGTTGTATATTAGCTACCTCCAATTCCCTCTCAAAGTGGCGCCTCTCCTTTTCAAGCTCTCTTTCCCTCTCTTTCTGATCCTCAAGGGATTTTCTGCTCAGTTCAAGTTCGCTCTGTAAGGCTGATATCTCCCCTGGATATTCGGTTTTTAACCTTTTCAGTTTATCGATTCGACTGTCAATGTCCTGAAGATCCAGAAGCCGCATCAGGCTCGCCTTCATTCGAATCCCTCCTTCTTCCAACAGATTATGAATGGTATGAAAAAAGTGCACCAAATGGTGCACTCTCAGCTCAACTCGAAGTAATAATCCAACTCGGCGCCAGACAAGTATTTGAAGGTATTATTGTTCTCTTCCTATTGAAAAAGGTTTCCATCGGTCTTTCATACTGGTGGGCGATAGCCGATTTGAACGGCTGACCTCCACGATGTGAGCGTGGCGCTCTAACCTGCTGAGCTAATCGCCCCTCCCTTTGTCGGGCAAATACCAACTCGATAAATCCTAAAGATAGATGAATTATAAAACCATGGATTCCACAGTCTGTGAAAATCTGTGATAATCTCAGACACCTTACTCGGCTGGGGAATCATCTGACTTGGCAGATAGTTAGCGTAACCCCAAACCGCTGATGGGCCCACTAGGATTCGAACCTAGGACCAGTCGATTATGAGTCGACTGCTCTGACCAACTGAGCTATGGGCCCCCACTGGACATCTGTTGTTCTTTATGATTGGTAACGTCGGATATAACGTCTAACTTCCTACGGTTTTCTATCTCTTATAGTCAAGATCGTCCCTTCCCAAGTATCCGCCACAAAAATAACACATTTTGGCAAAATAATCAAGTCTTTTTTTTCATCAGCTCCATTTCCTCCTTGGCCAGCATGAAGTGTTCCCGGTTAAGCTTGTCCAACAGGACCGTATCCCCTTCCTCTTGGGCCTTTTTCATCCTGAGTTCGATCTGCCTCCTTTTTCTTGAGATCACATCGGTTTTGATCTTCCGGATGCAATCTGCGGAGGCCTTCTTTACATAGGCCCTGTCGTACCCCTCCAGGACGAGCTTTGAGATGACCGCACCCAGAGCAGGATCCTTGAGGTGGTCTATGAGCACCGCTGGATTGGGCTTTTGTCCCTGCTCATATAAATCAAAGACAGCTTGAGCAATGGCCCGACAGGCTGGCTCGGAGAAGTCGGAGGGTTTAAGGCTTGAGGTGACTTCGGGTAAGATCTCCTGGTTGTCAATCATCAGCTTCAGCAGTTCTCTCTCAGCCGGCGGCCCTTCATAATACGGCCTTCCCTCTTTTGGATGCCCTGGTTCAAAAGAGGACATTCTGCCTTTTCTTGAACGTCTGGCCATCTCACGGTGGAGCATCTCCTCATCGATCTGAAGTTCTTCTGAGAGCCCTTTGACAAGCAGATCACGCCTGATCTCATCCTTTATCTTCAGCGCTGTTTCTACAATCGTTGCGACCGCCTTCCTCTTACCTTCAACGGTCGCCAGGCCCTCTGTTGCAGCCACAAGATGAAGTTTGTATTTAAGGACATCCTGGGCCTCTCCTAAAAGTTCACGGAACTGCCCTGCGCCTTTCTCCCTGATGAAGCTGTCCGGGTCGTGTCCCTCTGGCAGATGGACAACCTCAACGTCGAGCCCTGCCTCTAAGAGTATATCAGTGCCCCTCACTGCTGCAGCAGAGCCGGCCTGATCCGCGTCATAAACGAGTATGACCTTCTCTGCATAATGTGAGAGGGCCTTGGCCTGTTCGGGTGTAAAGGCCGTGCCAGAGGTGGCGACAACATTTTCGAATCCCTCTTGTACTAGGCGAAGCAGATCTGTATACCCCTCAACCACGATGACGATCTTACTCGTTCGTATGGAACTCCTGGCCCGTGCAAGTCCATAGAGGACAGCGCTTTTATGATAAATCGGAGTTTCTGGAGAATTCAGATACTTAGGCCCTTCAGAATCATCAAGGCTCCTTGCGCCAAAGGCAACTGTTCTACCGATGGTATTCTGGATTGGAAACATCAGGCGATTGCGGAAACGGTCATAGAACTTTCCACCTTCTTTACTAATGACCAGTCCGGCCTTTTCAAGGACATCTGGGGGGAAAGACCTCTTGGTAGCAGCAATGAGAAGATTATCCCATCCCGGAGGGGCATAACCCAGACCGAAATTCCGAATCATCTCCATGGAGATCGACCTTTCCTTGAGGTATACCCTTGCCTTCTCGGCCCTTTTGTCGTCTATTAGTAACCGATGGTAAAAGTTCTGCGCAAAATCATTGGCCTGGTAAAGGGCGTCATGTTGAGAGCGACCGGCAGACCGGCCTTCAGGCAAGGAGATGCCGGCCCTTTTTGCCAGGACACTGATGGCCTCAAGGAAGCTGATCCTCTGGGATGCCATTATAAAAGAGATGACATTGCCGCCAGCACCACAACCAAAACAGTGGTAGATCTGCTTGTCAGGATTAACGCTGAAGGACGGCGTCTTCTCGGGGTGAAACGGGCAGAGGGCAAAGTAATTCCTGCCCCTCTTTTTGAGGGCGACAACCTCTGAGACGACCTCAACGATATCATTCCTCATCCTGATTTCCGCTATCGTCTCCTCAGGAATCCTATATGCCATCTCTTCACCAGCCCAGGTATGTCTGATCTCTGATGTTTCATAACCATTGTATTATAATATATCCACAAATTGCCAGTCGTCAAGCGATTTTTGGCGGGGCTCTGAAAAAATGATCTTGACGAGATGGTGTGTGTCTGTGATGTCAGCACCGGTGGCACCATATTTGAAATCTGACTCGATCCAACTTAACGTTCACTTAGTGGTTCTTTTCATACATAATGTTACGTATTATTTCTTGACTTTTGGTTGAACTTTGTGTATGATATCCCTCGTGAGAAAGGGGATGTCATGCCGAGAAAAAGTCCATTCGAGATTATTCTGACCAACGAAGAACAGAATTATTTGAGCTCCCTAGCCAGAAAGTATACGGCACCTTGTAGAGATGTAATTAGGGCGCAAGTAATCCTTTGGTGTAGGGGCTGAGATTATCCGCAGTATGGACGGTAGAGGGGTCACGGGGTTAAAGGATTATATTGAAATTTGCGTAGAGCTGAGGAAAGGAGGATGGTCACCATGACCAAAAAGCAGAGGTTTATTACGGCCCTTCAGGGCAGGGTTCCCGACATGGTTCCTGTAGCTCCACTGATTCATCATCGGTTTGCCTACAGGGTGCTTGGGCGGCGGGACTGGCGAGCCATCTTCGAAGTACACCAGATGATAGGCTCCATCCACTTTCGGGGGCCGATAGGGGTGGAACTATCCGTATCATTACCCGAGGGATGGGGGAAGGAGGTCCGGCTCATCGATAGAACCAATGGCAGGGAGGTATACGAACATACCCTCCGGACGCCGAAGGGGATACTGAAAGCAAGATATGTTCAGGGGATGATCTCATCCGATCCTCTCTGCGGGAAATGGGTTGAGTATCCTGTCAAAAACCGGGAGGACTGGCGGATCTACCATCTATACCTCCAGCAGGTTCTTGCAAACGTCCGGGGATATAATCTTCAACAGATAACCGAAGTGGTGGAGACGATGGGTGAGGACGGCGTCCCAAGCGTGGGCATAGCTAACGTCTTCGGACGCCTCGGCGATGCCCGGGGTTTGCAAGGCCTTCTTTTGGACCTTTACGACGGGCCTGATTTGCTGATTGAGATCTATAAGACCCAGCAGTCAATCATCGAGAAGGAGGTCAAGGCGTTTTTGGACTCTCCTGCAGAGGTGATGTGGTATGATATCTGCTGGGCCACAGGATGTGGGATAAGCCCGACGTTCTTCAAAAGATGGGCCTTACCGGATGCTCAGAAGGTTGTAGAGATGGTCCGGGCTGTGCCTGGCAAGTACATAGGGTTCTATACCCTTGGTAAAATTCGCTCGTTTTTACCGATGTTAGTGGACACAGGGGTTCATTTCATTGAGACCTTTGAGCCCAACCAAGGGGATATTTCCCTGAGGGAGGCAAAGCAGAAGTATGGCCGTCAGGTATGCGTCATGGGCAACTTTGACTGCAACGTCCTCGCATTTGGTACCCCTGAAGACGCAAGGCGAGAGACGCTCCGCTGTTTGGAAGAAGGGATGGAGGGTGGAGGATACGTTTTGGTAACGGCCGACGAAGTCCCGGCAGATGCAAAGGTGGAGAACCTCAAAGTTATGGTGGAGACGGCAGAAGAATACGGTTGTTATAGGTAATCTGAATGAGAGGGCAGGAGGTGATCGAATGACAATACGCTATGTCGGCGATGAGGAGATGGCGGCAGTCCAGCAGGTGGTTGAGAGTCAACAGTTATGGCGAGGGCTGGCCGGGAACTTTGTCCTGCGATTCGAGGGGGAATTTGGGAAGTATGTTGACAGGAAGTATGTTTATGCGCTCAATTCAGGCACATCGGCCAATGAGGCAGCATTAGCGGGTTGTGGAATCGAACCTGGTGATGAGGTAATCTGTCCTCCCTGTTCCTTCATCGCATCATCGCTGTCCGTGGTAGCTCTGGGGGCCGTTCCAGTATTCGCTGATGTAGATCCACGGACCCTTCTCATCACCGCGGAGGAGATCGAGAAGAAAATTACCAACCGGACCAGGGCAGTGGTGGTCGTCCATCTTTTCGGGCAATCGGCGGAGATGGATTCAATCCTGGATGTGGCAAGGCGACACCGTCTGTTTGTAGTAGAAGACTGTGCTCAGGCCTACGATGCCTACTATAAGGGTAAGATGGTAGGCAGCTTGGGACACGTGGCCTGTTACAGTCTCCAGCAGAGCAAACATATCACCTGTGGGGAGGGTGGGATTGTCGTGACGGATGATCCGGAGATCTACCAGCGAGTGGTGCTCTATTCCAACTGCGGTATGCCCTGGTATCAGTATGGTCTGGAGGCACCAAAACCGGCCAACGGCACCCGAGGGCATTTCGCTTTTGGGCATAACTACCGGATGAGCGAACTTCAGGGCGCCGTGGCACTCGCACAACTGGCAAAGATTGGAGAGTTCAACGCGCGCCGTCAGCATTTGGTGAGGATCATCGAGGAGGAGCTTCGGGATGTACCCGGGATTGAACTGGCCCACGCTAATCCGGAGACCAGAGCCAATTACTGGGCATACCCGCTGCGTTTAAACAAAGAGGAGACAGGGCTCACAGCGAGAGAGGTGAGCGAACTATGTCAAAAAGAGGGGGTGGCAGTCGGATATTATAACGAGATCAACTACCTGGAGGAGGTTTTTCAAGAGATGGAGAGAAGGCGGCACACATCTCTGGGATGTCCTCTGCCGCCGTACGTACGCTATAGAAAAGGTACCTGCCCCAATGCCGAGGAGGCTGGCAGCAGGTTGATCCCCCTCAACACCCATCACGGCGTGACTCCAGAGGAAGTGAGGCGAGCATCCAAGGCCATTCGAGCCGTTATCGAAGGGCGGGCCTGCTAACCATCCGGAATGGATGGGAATGTTACGCCGCTAAGCCTTTAAAAATGATGAAGGTGATCAAGGGGTCCGATTAAAATGTTATAGATGGTGAGTTGACCCAGGAGGAGACAAACAAAGCAGCCAGATGTAGCGCCACTACCAAGAATGAGGGTAGTTACCTTGTGGATAACGCAGTCAGGGCAGCGTAATTTTTTGCTTGACAAGCCCCTACATGTAACATATATTCAAAAGAAACGAGAGTTATCAAGATAACGACGGTCCCGAAGGATGAAGGATAGACAATACCTCAATTTTCATGATTTTTCAGATTTGGTCTGCCTTAGAATCCTGAGCTTTTCCGATCGGCTATGGATGTCCGGAAAAGACCGAAGGATGGCCATCTGGACCCAGTTAATAGCTACCATTTTGTGCGTCTCTATCGTCTTGTTAGCTGGCCTGAGAGCAGAGGTCGTATCCTGAGCCACAAACAAGTTTGGATGGATCGGCTTAGGATCAGGCCTCTATGAGAGAATCCAAGGGCCAGCTACATTTATATATCAGGAGGAGGATGGTGAACAGCGACAAGATCAAAAAGGGGCCCATGAGAGTTCCCCATAGGGCATTGCTCTATGCCTGTGGGCTTACGAAAAAGGAGTTGGATAAACCGTTCATTGGTATTGCAACAAGTTTTTCGGACATTGTTCCTGGTCACATCGGGATGAGAGACCTGGAAAGATTCATTGAGAAAGGCGTCCACAGTGGAGGTGGGATACCCTTTACCTTTGGTGTCCCGGCCATCTGCGATGGTCTGGTTATGGGACATGAAGGGATGCATTATTCGCTACCTTCAAGAGAACTTATTGCAGATGTAATTGAATCGGTGGCTTCAGCTCATTGTTTGGATGGACTTGTCCTCCTCACTAACTGTGACAAGATCACGCCCGGGATGCTTATGGCTGCTGCCAGGCTGGATATCCCGTCGATAGTTGTCACAGCCGGTCCGATGATGTCAGGCAGGCTTGGAATGCGAAGGTTATCCTATGTGAGGGATACCTGGGAGGAGATGTTCTCCATGTTAAGGAAGAACTTTGGGGCAACGGGGGAATATCGGCTTACGGAAAGCGACCTTGCGAGCTTAGAATGCTATGAATTGGAGGCCTGTCCAGGACCTGGTGCCTGTCAGGGACTTTACACCGCCAATACCATGGCTTGTGTCACTGAAGCTCTGGGTATGTCACTTGAAGGCTGTGCAACCGCAATAGCGGGTATGTCGAAAAAGAGACGCATAGCCTATTTGAGCGGTGAGAGGGTTGTTGAATTGGTGAGGAACGGTATAACCCCAAGAAGTATAATGAATCGGGAGGCATTTGAGAATGCGATCAGGATAGATATGGCCCTTGGGGGCTCTACGAACACAGCTCTGCATATTCCGGCCATCGCACGTGAGGCAGAGGTTGATTTGCCCCTTGAGCTTTTTGACCAGATCAGTAATGATACACCTCATATCACGGCCCTTCGGCCTGGTGGGGAACATTTCATGGAAGATCTGGAATATGCTGGTGGAATCCCTGCGGTCCTCAGTGTCTTGAAGTCTAAGCTTAACGATTGCACGACGGTAACGGGGAAAACAGTGCTTCAGATTGCTGAAAAATCGAAGGTGACCGATCCAGACGTGATCAGGGGACTGGATAACCCTTACCATTCCCAAGGGGGAATTGCTGTTTTGAAAGGCTCTCTGGCGCCTGACGGCTCGGTCGTTAAACAGAGCGCTGTGGCAGAAGGGATGATGAGGTTCGAAGGAAGAGCAAAGGTCTTCGACTCGGAGGAGTCGGCCATGCAAGCCATCTCTACGGGGAAGATCGGTCCGGGCGATGCTATTATAATCAGATATGAAGGGCCAAAAGGCGGTCCAGGAATGAGAGAGATGTTGGCGCCGACATCTGCGATCGTAGGGATGGGATTGGCTAACTCGGTTGCGCTCCTAACCGACGGGCGGTTCTCCGGGGGTACCAGAGGTCCGTGTATTGGACATATCTCCCCTGAAGGAGCCGAGGGTGGACCAATTGCAATAGTCAGAGATGACGACAGGGTCTTGATCGACATTCCGGCACGGCAACTCGACCTTTTGATCAGCGACGAGGAGAGGCAGAGGCGGTTTGCGGAATGGAGTCCTCCAAAACCCAGGGTCAGAAAAGGATATCTCGCAAGATATGCCAAGCAGGTGTCTTCTGCAGCAACCGGGGCAGTGGTGAGATGAAAATAACGTTCATCCTACAGGGTGTTTTAAATGGGATCTTATAGTAAAGAGGGGATTGAAAGGAGTCTTTAATGGAACTGACGGGTGCTGAGATCTTAATCGAATCTCTCAAGCGCGAAGGCGTCGACATCCTGTTCGGGATCCCCGGGGGTGCCGTTATCTCGATCTTCGATCGTCTCTACGACGAAAAGGAGATAAGATTCATATTGGTCCGACACGAACAGGCCGCAGCTCATGCAGCAGATGGATACGCAAGGGCCAGTGGGAAGACAGGGGTCTGCATCGCTACCTCCGGACCAGGTGCTACAAACCTGGTCACCGGAATTGCCACTGCTTATATGGATTCGGTCCCTCTGGTCGCCTTAACGGGCCAGGTCGGCACCCCGATGATCGGTTCGGATGCCTTTCAAGAGGCAGATATAACAGGAATCACACGTCCGATTACAAAACACAGCTATCTTGTCAAAGATGTCAGGAATCTGGCAAGGAGTGTCAAAGAGGCCTTCCACATCGCATCAACCGGACGCCCAGGACCGGTGTTGATTGATCTGCCCGTGGATATCGTAAGGGCTTCAACGGACTTTACCTATCCCGAAAAGGCGGAGATACGCGGTTATAGGCCCAATTATGACGGTCATCCCAGGCAGATAAAGAAAGTAGCAGAAGCGATCACGGAGGCGAAAAGGCCTGTGATCTGTGCAGGTGGTGGTGTTATCATATCAGGCGCTGCCAAAGAATTGCGTGAACTGGCTGAGAAGGTACAGACTCCTGTCATAACGACATTGCTGGGGCTGGGCGCATTTCCTTCCGATCACCCCCTCAGTTTAGGGATGCCAGGTATGCACGGCACATATTACGCAAACATAGCGATCACTGAATGTGACCTGCTTATCTCCATTGGTGCCAGATTTGATGACAGGGTGACCGGAAAGGTCGAAGCGTTCGCACCCCATGCCAAGATAGTCCACATTGATATTGATCCGGCAGCGATCAGCAAAAATGTGGCGGTTGATATCCCTGTGGTCGGCGATGCCAAACGTATTCTGGTCGAATTAAACAGGATCGTAAAGAAGAAGGAGAGGTCAGAGTGGAATGAGAGGCTCGATTTCCTCAAGCGTAAGTATCCCCTTCAATATGAAAAGAGCGATAAGGTGATTAAACCCCAATATGTAGTTGAGCAGATCTATGAGGCCACAAAAGGTGAAGCGATCATCACCACCGAGGTAGGACAAAATCAGATGTGGGCAGCCCAGTACTTCAAGTACTCCAAGCCACGGAGCTACATATCCTCAGGAGGGCTCGGGACAATGGGTTATGGGTTTCCGGCTGCCATAGGCGCTCAGATTGCCAGGCCGGATGCGATTGTGTTTGATATCGCTGGAGATGGAAGTTTCCAGATGAACATCCAGGAGCTGGCGACCGTCGTTCAATATAAACTACCAGTCAAGGTCGCCATCCTGAACAATAGATTTCTCGGAATGGTAAGACAGTGGCAGGAACTTTTCTTTAACAAACGCTATTCGGCCACCTTCTTTGAGGCGTTACCGGATTTTGCAAAAGTCGCCGAGGCTTATGGAGTAAAGGGTCTCAGCATCACCGATCCAAAGGATGTGAGAGCAGCGATCGAGGAGGCAATATCAACTGATGGACCCGTGGTCCTAGACTTTCACGTTGATTGGGAAGAGAAGGTATTTCCCATGGTCCCGGCCGGCAAGGCTATCAATGAGATGATAGAAAGGATGGCATGATGAAGCATACGATCTCAGTCCTCGTTGAAAACCGATTTGGGGTCCTCGCCCGTATCTCCGGACTGTTCTCCAGTCGAGCTTTCAATATAGACAGTCTATCCGTAGGAGAGACCGAAGATCCAACGGTCTCAAGGATGACCATCGTGGTGGGAGGCGACGAGCGTGTTCTGGAACAGGTCACCAAGCAACTCAACAGGCTCATTGATGTCATCAAGGTGAGCGATCTAACCGGCGAGAATTTTGTGGAGAGGGAACTGCTGTTGATTAAAGTGGCCGCCACTCCTTCCATACGGTCAGAGATCATGCAGATCGTTGATATCTTCAGGGCAAAGATCGTCGATATAAGTCCTACCACCCTTACCATCGAGGCTACCGGTGGCGAACAGAAGATAGATGCCATCATAGGGATGCTCAGACCCTTTGGGATCAAAGAGATCGCCAGAACCGGGAAAGTCGCTATGCCAAGGGAGTTTAGAGGTAAGGTCTGAGATCTCATATGATGCTTTTGCAAAGAGGAGAAACATCTCCAACTATTTACGTTAAAATGAACCACACGTAGCAGTGGAAACTAAAAAGCCAAGGGAGGCCCAGATGGAGATGTACTACGACAAAGACGCTGACCTTGAGTATTTGAGAGGAAGAAAGATCGGGATCGTTGGGGGCGGTGGGATTCAGGGAGGTTGCCATTCGCTCAACCTACGGGACAGCGGTCTGGATGTTATCGTCAGTGAGCTTCCGAACAGTGAAGCTTGGAAGCGTGCGGAAGAGCACGGGTTGAAAGTTGTGACCACTTCCGAGCTTGCGGAGAAAGCAGATATTATCGCCCTTTTGACCCAGGATGATGTCCAACCCCAGGTCTACCGGAATGAGATTGAGGCTCATCTCAAGGAGGGTAATGCCCTGGTCTTTGCCCATGGCTTTAACATACACTTCGGTCAGATAGTACCTCCTCCGACCATCGATGTGTTTATGGTAGCCCCGAAAGGTCCCGGTAGTCTTGTACGAAGCACCTATGTCGAAGGGAATGGTGTGCCAGCACTATTGGCAATCGCACAGGATTACACTGGCAAAGCGAAACAGACGGGGTTAGCGTATGCACGGGGGCTTGGATGTACCCGGGCAGGAGTGCTCGAAACCACCTTCAAAGAGGAGACAGAGACCGACCTCTTCGGGGAGCAGGCTGTGCTTTGTGGCGGTGTAAGCGAGTTGATAAGGGCTGGATTCGATACACTTGTGGAGGCCGGTTATCAGCCGGAATGTGCCTATTTTGAGGTATGCCATGAACTCAAGCTGATCGTTGACATGATCCAGCAAGATGGCATAATGGGAATGAGGAATAGGGTGAGTGACACCGCCGAATATGGTGATCTCACCAGGGGAAAAAGGGTCATCACTGAGGATACCCGCAGGGAGATGAAGAAGATCCTGGCCGAAATCCAGGACGGTAGCTTTGCCCGTGAATGGCTTCTGGAAAATCGGGTCGGTCGTCCCGTATACAACGCCCGCAAGCGTCAGGATGAGGCACATCCGATTGAGGCAGTGGGCCGGAGGCTCAGGAAGATGATGGGCTGGTTGGGAGAAGGGAAATGACGTCCTGGATCGACGTCTATTTGGGCTGATCGACTCTTCAGACCATGGCTTAGGCATAAATGTTGCCACCGGTGGCCAGAAAAAGACCGCCGGCTGTCTGTGGGAAAAGGTATCTAACCGCCTTAATAAGGCAACATCTTAAAATTTATGTCAATTAGCGAAGCGAGAACGAGTCGGAGTTTATGCTTTAGCATTCCTGATAGGTCACTGAGCCTGTAGATCTGGGGATGAAACCCTGAAGGGTTAACTCCGCGGAGTGCGTCGGAGACCGTCTTGGCGAAGGCTTTGAGCTGTCCTTTCCGAGCCTTTTCTTAAAAGGCTTGAGCGAAAAACACCCGCCACCCATCCCAGAATTTCAGTTGGTAGGGCCGGGGGAGTATTTCTCTGCTCAAGCTTTCTTGTAAAGAAAGCCTGTTTTGGACAAGCAAATGTTCATGCCCTTTGCGGGGCACCGCGAAAACATGAAGATGGATAAGGTCTCATTCCTTTCAAGCTTAAGGTTTCAAAGGCAAAGGCAAGAGTTGAAGCTGCTAAGTGGAGGA
>DTYK01000072.1 GCA_012961925.1 Candidatus Latescibacterota bacterium | reverse complement strand
TGTCCCTGTCAGTCCCCTCTCGAACAAGGAGAGAAGATTCTCCCCTTCTTCAATGGTGGTCCAGGTCTTCGGGCGGTCCCTCTGATGCAGGAGGAGACGCTCACGCATCTCCCCATCACGGGGCACACATGTGGCCACAAAGGTGACCTTTCGTCGGCTCTCCTTTGCCAGTTCCACGGCAAAACGGCTTTTACCGCTCCTTGCCCCGCCTAAGATAAGGATTAATTCTCCCATAAGAAATAGAAATTGGAGACAGGTTCATATTTTTCTATCCTTCACTCAGGTGGCAGGTGTCGTTCAGCAAGCTTACCACCGGTGTGTCGTCATAATACTCGATAACGCTCACAGATGCCTGATCAACCCTGAAGTTCCAGAAGTGCGCTGCGTCTAAACCCAGGGCTGTGCACACAAGGATCTTAACAGGGCCGCCGTGGGTGACCAAGACTATTCTTTTACCACGATGGCTCGTAATCAAGGTAATTACCCCATTGCAGACGCGTTTTTTCAACTGGAGAAGGTTCTCCCCGCCAGGCGGTTGGTAGTTCCATATATCCATCAGCCACCGCTCGTAAGCCTCCCTATCCTGATTCACTATCTCCTCGCAGGTCATCCCATCCCAGCGACCAAAATTCTGCTCTCGAAACGAAGGGGACGTTTTTATCTCTAAACAGCGGGACGAAGAGAGCATCTCTGCAGTCTGACGGGCTCGTTTTAGATCGCTGGAATAGATGGAATCAACCTCTGTGGTTTCCAGGTGTAGGGCCAATCTCTGGACCTGCCAGCGGCCGTAACTGCTGAGGGGAGGATCCGAAAAGCCACAGTACCTGCCCTCACCCCAACGGGTTTGAGCATGCCTGATAAGGATCAGCTCTGTTTTGCTCTCCTTCATGCCGCACGCCTCTATCGGATCGCCACGAGTTGGGCTCCGCTGCCGGCGGTGTATGTACCGACTATCTCCTCGGTCACAGGATCCATCACCAGTAGCCTGTCACCCCCTGCACCGGTCCAGTCAGGCACACAGACGTAGATGTAGCCCTCAGGATCGGCTGCTACGCCGAAGGCCTCGGCAAAGGCAGATAGGGGGTCTGCACCGGAGTGGAGGACCACATTGCTGACAGTGTCGTACGACAACAGGCCCTGGCTCGATGCGAGATATGCCTTTCCGTCCGTGGCAATGGTAATCCCCGTCGGTGCTCCGCCTATTTCTATGACCTCCACAACTTCGTCGGTCTGGGGCTCTATTACATAGACCTGACCTTCTGTTGCGACATAATCTCCGGTACAGACCACGTTCAGTTCCCCGTCCCCATCAACCACGACGAACTGAGGGTTGGTACCGACCTCTATCTCCGCAACAACATCGTCTGCAGCCGGGTCGATCACATAAACCTTTCCCTGACCGTAGGCATAGGTTGTCGGGTCAAAGGCCGTATCGGTCACATAGACCTTACCGCCAAAGGCCACTACCCCGGTCAGGGACTGGCCTAAGGGGATCACCTTTACCACCTTCATCAAATCCAGATCAACCTTTGAAACCCCACTGATAACAGAGGTGGTCACATAGGCGAAGCGATCGTTCAGGAAGGCCATCTGCATCGGATTGGTATTGCTGCCTATGTCAACGAACCGGACGTTAAGCATATTCGAAAGGTCGAAGATCTGGATGTTGTTGTCGCCGGAGTTCACAACATAGACACGGCCATCCCGGATAACTATGGCATTAGGCCATTTCCCCACTGTCACCACGTCGTTGGTGATAACACCCTGTTCAATGTCCAGGATCGATATCGTCTCAGCAAGTCCATTGACGATGAGAGCAGCCCGTTCCGGCACCGATACGGTCTGGGGCCCGACCGGTTCCTTCTTCCCACAACCGGCAATAAGAATGGCTGCAAGTAAGCTAACCGCGGTATACCGAACGTTCCTCATAGAATCCTCCTTTCAACCTTTCTTTACACACCCTATCGACGGTAAGTCAGGAATGGAGCCCGAAGCCTTCGCCTCAACCGTCTTCGGCTCACTCCAGGAGTTTATGCTTTAGCATTTCATCCCGGGTAAAGAAGTGCCTCCGAGCCTGTAGATCGGGGGGATGAAAGCCCGAAAGCTGAACTCCGGCTCGTCCTTGCTTCACTCGGGCTCGGACAGAGCGGGAAGGACGGCCGCTCCATCCGCCGGACGGTTCTACGGCTCAGGCTTAAGGCAGTTCCTCCTACATCCTCACACCGTTTAGACCTGCAGGGGCTTGAACAGCAGGTCAAATCGAGAGGTCCACCCTCAGGCTCCATCGCCTTCCCGGCAGTGGATAGTCCGCGACTTGCTGGTAACGGACATCGAAGATGTTCTCAACCCTACCGTGTATCCCGAAGTCCACGGCCATCATCCTGCCCTGGATCCTTACACCGATGTTATGGATCGTGTAAGGCTGGAGCCATTTGGTGTTTGCTACGGTATAGAACCGTCTTCCGACTGCTCTGCCTTCAAAACGCAAGCTGATCCCTCTGCTGGCCAGCGAAAGAGAGTAGCTCAGCGAGTGCTTTGGCCTGTAGAGCAGCGTCCTACCCCGGTTGTCCTGGGCTATGAGATAGGTATAAGATCCCCCTGCTACGATCCGGCCGTCGGAGGTGGATACCTCAGTCTCCAGCTCAACTCCTCGCGTTCTGGCCGTTCCTACGTTCTGCGGTGACCATTTTCCCCCGGCTCCAGGCTGCCACTGGATCTTGTCCTGAAATCTGTTCGCAAAGTAGGCAACGCTACCACGGAGGACGAGGGGCATGTTGCGAGAAAACGAAAAGCCGACGTCGAAGTTAGCTGATCTCTCAGGCTTCAGATGAGGATTGCCCTTTGCGAAGTTGTCCTCCATCCAGTAAAGGTCGTTCAAGGTGGGCGCCTGGAACGACCGTCCGATATTACCCTTTAAGACCAGACCAAGGTGATCGTGGAAGACCAGGGCAATCCCCAGCCTGGGACTCACATTGAACCCGAAATCCGAGTAATCATCAGCTCTTATAGCGGGGAAGACTGTAATACCTTTCAGCCCAATGGGATTATCACCTCCTTTCCACTCCAGTTCATCCTGTATATAAGCGCTTTTCGTTACCCGAAAGACATCGCCCAGGTTGGTGCTGCTCACATCGTCCTTTCGGTAACTGAGCCCGATGGTGAAGGGCGACCTTCCCCATAACTGAAAATTTCCCTGGAGTTCTACGCCCAAGGACCTCACATGGTGGGTGTCATCGATTAGCAGATAACCATCAGGATTGTAATAGTGCTGACGCGAATCCCTGTTGTAGACGCGGAGTTCGTATGAGACATCTTTAGATATGGTCTGGGAGAAATCTATCCGCCCTGAAGCCATTCGTTCCTTCATAAGGGCATTGGAACTCTCCTGACCCAGAGGTCCCGGATCGCCCCTGTGACTCCAAAGACTCTCAACTGTGAAGACCAACAGCCCTGTCTCCACCACGTTCAGTTTCAACTTGCCAAACAGATTTGATTTCCTGTAGGCTGCGTTCACCCTCCTTCTTAACACTCCGACTTTATCACGGTAACGAAAATCCCCGGTTCCTTCGCTCCTCGATAGGGAAAGTAAGATCGATCCCGACTTCCATTTGTGTTGTAGTTCAGTGCCTACC
>DTYK01000071.1 GCA_012961925.1 Candidatus Latescibacterota bacterium | reverse complement strand
CCGCCCCGTCTTCGTGAAATCGAACATTGATAGAGAACTGGGAGGATGGGTGTAGTGAAACGGAACCCAGCGGAGAGTTCGGCTTATAGAACAAACCTCCCGAATTTGATTCAGGCTTGTGATTCGATGCTGACCAGTAACATAGCAGTTAGGTGCTTCACTCTATGGACGATGGCAGGCAATCCCCTCGAGCCGATCGTAATGTTTATCGTAGGTATAGATCGTACGCACGCCTTGAACTTCCATCAGAGCGGCATGGTAGGCATCAATGAAATCCATGTTCGTTGCAACATACACCGGTAGAGCCCGCTCCACTATGGGGCCGTTCAATACGGTTAGGTTGGGCATCGCTGAGATGCCGGCAATAAACTCGGCGATCTCGGATCGAGGTTTCTCATAGGTCTTCTCTAACACCCAGACGAGCTCAGCCAGAGCAAGCGAGGAGGTGAATCCTTTTTGTTTGCCTCCGATGATCGCCTCAAAGAGCGCCCGACAGCGTCTGGCCTTCTCCTCATCATCTCCCAGATAGAACCGCAGGAAGAGACTGGTGTCCACGAATATCATCCCCTCTCCTCCCGTACCTGCTGCGCAATCTCAGAGGTGGTCCGATCCCTGGCCGGTCAAGATATAATTTGTGAGGACATGAAGATAAAAGAGAAAATATCGGCATTTATAGACAAAGCGGCTGCCGATGAGGTGATTTTAGCGGTAATCCTGTTCGGAAGCCGTGCCCGTGGACAAAAGACATCTTCTTCCGATGTTGATCTCTGCCTGGTGCTCCAGCCTGGAGACTACAGCGACCTGGAGCTTTCCCAGAAGAAACTGGAATATCTGGCGGCCTTTGACGTGGACGTTCAGGTTTACCAGCAACTTCCTTTATATATCAGGAGGAGGGTGCTCAAAGAGGGAAAGGTCCTTTTCTGTCGCGATGAGGATAAGCTTTATGAACTGGCCTTTCGTACTGTCCAGGAATTCGAGGATTTCAGGCACATCTACAACAGCTATCTGGAGGGCGTAGCCCATGGCTAAGCTTGATACGGAGAGGATCTTAAGCAAAATCGATGAGCGTGACTCTTACCTGGAGGAGCTAAGGGGAGTCACGCCGAAAGACTTTAAAGAGTATCAGCAACCAGAGAAAAGGCGCTCCTGCGAGAGATTACTCCAGATCACGATCGAGGTGGTAATAGATATCTGCAATCTCTTCGTCTCGGGTTTGCGGTTGGGTCTTCCTTCCGAGGAGAATGACTTATTCGAAAAACTCAGGAAGGCAGGGATAATAACAGAGGAAATGGAAGACAAAGTGGAGGAGATGAGAGCTTTCCGAAATATCCTGGTCTATGAGTACGCACATGTGGATGATAGTCTTGTCTACAAGGCGGTAAAAGAAAAGTTGGGGGATTTCAGTTCGTTCAAAAAAGAGGTATTGGAAGCCATCAAGTCGGACGTCGGGAAAAATAGGGGATAGAAAAGGCACCTCAGGTTGTAATGAGATAAGAAGGGCAAAAAGTCCGATATCCAGGCTCACCAAGGGCCTTAGTGGCTGCCCCACTGCGTTTCCCCAAGGGCCTAAAGCACCATAAGTCCATCGTATAGGGATTCCCATTTTATCTCTCTGGAACCCAGCAACTTACAAAAATCTCGCACCGAAGGTGCGCTAATTTATCCCGTGAAATGCCCCCTGAAGGGCTATCACCTCATATCTGCCCGTATACCTCCGAGCAAGAGGTAAACATACATTTCTGCCTTTCTACCCCAGCACCTCCCTTGGATCGGAGATTTCGCCTCTGATCGCTGAATAAGCGGCGGTCGCAGGAGAACACAGATAGATAAAACCCTTTGGATTTCCCATCCTTCCCTTGAAGTTCCGGTTGGCTGTTGAGAGGCAGACCTCTCCATCACCCAACACACCTCCGTGGACCCCAACACAGGGGCCACAACCCGGCGGCAGGACGGATGCACCGGCCTCGACGAACGTCTCCAGAAGCCCCTCTTTCAAGGCGCTGATGTACACATTACGGGAGGCGGGAGACACAATGAGCCTCACCTTCTGATGGCAGCGCCTACCTTTCAGGATTCGGGCTGCAATCCTCAGATCATCGAGACGTCCATTTGTGCAGGTTCCTATAAAAACCTGATCTATCTTTATGGTTTTGGCTTCGGAGACCGGCTTTGCATTGTCAACCTTATGAGGGAAGGAGACCTGTGGTTGGAGATCGGAGACGTTCAACTCCCTCACACCTGTGTATTTGGCATCCTGGTCAGGGACAATCGGCCTGAAGCCGTCTCCACGTCCTTGTTCTTCCAGATACTCCCTCGTCACCTCGTCCGGGGCGATCAGTCCAACCTTTGCTCCAGTCTCAACCGCCATGTTTGAGATGGTGAGCCTCTCTGACATTGACATCCCCTCGATGACATCTCCGCAGAATTCCAGTGCCTTATATGTGGCACCATCAGCCCCTATCTTGCCGATAAGGTAGAGGATGAGATCTTTGGCAAACACACCTTGGGAAAGTCTGCCTGAAAAGACCACTTTCAATGCCTCCGGCACCCGGATCCAGGTCTTGCCAAGGACCATCCCGACAGCAACATCGGTAGAGCCCATTCCCGTGGCAAAGGCACCAAGGGCGCCTGCTGTACACGTATGGGAATCGGCCCCTATGATGATATCCCCTGGGCACGCATAGGACTCACTGATAACCTGATGAGATATCCCAGCCCCGACGTCAATGAGTTCTGCACCGTTCTTCCTGGCAAAATCCCTCAGGAGAATATGATCATTCGATAGCTCCTTGGTTGGGCTGGGAGCAGCATGATCGATGAAGAGAATTGTCTTTGCACGCAAGGTCTGATTGAGGCCGGCATTCTGTAGCTCCCTGATCGCAAGCGGGCCTGTGCCGTCTTGCGTGAAGCATATATCTACCTTCACCACCACAAAGTCGCCGGCCTTGGCCCTTTGACCGCAATTTTCACTTATTATCTTCTCCGTTAGGGTCATCCCCATGCCCTAACTCCTCAAGTTTTACCAGATCTTCAAATTTGATATCGAATTCAAGAATACCCACTATATCCTCATTTTCATCACGGATAGGGGCGGAGACCGTAATACAGAGGGCCCCTGTTACCGCAGAAGTATAAAGGCCTGTCACATAAGTCTGCCCGCTCTTCATGGGGCCGAGGAACCATTCCCTGTTTGAGAAGTCGTCGCCAAGACGGTGATACTCGTATTTGGACTTGTCCACGGCCTGAGTGATATTCTTTGTCACCCTTCTGCCCTCGGTGTCAGTAACGGCTATCAGTTGGATGAAAGGATTCTCCTCGATCACCCCTTTCAATACGGGTTCCTGCTGAGCCGGATCCATCGACCTGATAGCCGGCAGGTCTATCACTTCTTCGATGAGTTCCTGAGCGAGCATGCGTGCCCTGGCTTTTATCCTGTCGAAGTCAGAGATAAAGAGCTCCGGCAGATGTTTTCTGGTCTGCTCAAGCATCTCCTCCGAAGAGATTCCGGTTATCCTTCCATTTCTGTACTGCTCCATGACCCAGTGATGTATCTTAGCAACACCAGGGTGTCTTTTGTCGATTAGCCTCTCCCCCTTCAGGTTGAGGTATGAGTTAATCCAGTATGCAATACCGGCCGTTCCAGACTTGTCTGTGATGATCACCCCCTGAGGGCGGTTCAGGATCTTGGCCGTGTCAAAGATGTTATAGATCTCCTCATTCTTAAGTGCCCCGTCAGCATGAATGCCAGCCCTGGTGAGATTGAACTCCGATCCGACGAAGGGGTAATTGGGGGAGATACTGGTGCCTATCTCCTTTCTGAAATAGTCGCCGATATCCGTTATGGCGGTAGTATCCACCCCGTTTGTATCACCTTTAAGGGCAATATACTCGATGATCAACCCCTCGAGAGGGGGATTACCGCATCTCTCCCCGAAGCCCAGGAGGGTGCCATTGGCGGCTGCACAGCCATATAGCCATGCAGCTTCACTGTTGACCAGTGCCTTGTGGAAATCGTTATGGCCGTGCCATTCGAGGGCATGACAGGGGACGCCTGCCTCATGAATCATGGTATGCACAATCTTCGGAATACTTCTGGGAAGGGCAGCTTCCGGATAGGGGAGGCCAAATCCCATGGTATCACAGAGCCTTATCTTGATGGGAGGGCCGTCCAGCTCTTCCTCTCCAACCTGCTCGTATATCTCCATGAGTTCCTGGACAAAGGGGATGACGAACCCGGTAAAGTCAGCCCTTGTGATGTCCTCGAGGTGACATCTGACACGTACCCCTGTCTCCATTGCAGTCCTGACAAGATCCAGGTATATCTCTGCCGCCTGATTACGCGTTATGCCGAACTTGAAGAAGATGTGGTAGTCCGAGGCAGAGGTGAGTATCCCCGTCTCCTTCAGCCCCATCTGTTTTACAAGCTGGAAGTCGGATTTGCTTGCCCTTATCCACCCCGTGACCTCGGGATATTTGTAACCCTTTGCCAGGCAACCTTCAACTGCCTCTCTATCCCTCTCATTATAGAGGAAGAACTCGGATTGCCTTATCACCCCATTAGGCCCACCGAGCCTGTGAAGCAGATCATACAGGTCGATTACCTGTTTGACGGTGTACGGAGGCCTTGCCTGCTGGCCGTCCCTGAACGTAGTATCGGTGATCCATATATCATCAGGCAGATGGATCGGCACGCTTATCCCGTCGAAGGCCATTTTGGGGACCTCGGTGTAGGGATATATCTCCCTGAAAAGGTTGGGCTCATCCATATGGTTGAACTGGTACTTGGACCTCGGCGGCCGCATAAGCCGGAAATTAGCCACTTACATCCACCCCCTTCTGTCCTTTCGGTTATGAGATTGTGCCT
>DTYK01000070.1 GCA_012961925.1 Candidatus Latescibacterota bacterium | reverse complement strand
TTAGCATTAGTATTGAACTGTCCTTCAATTCGATCAGTCCAGGCTCCTGAAGACCAGATCTACTCCCTTCGGGTCCGTTGAGTTCCGTTCGGCTTTTGTGCCAGGTCTGCCCGTTATCATCGGAGAAGAAACACATTGAAACACCCCGACTGCTCCAGGTATTAACAGTTCCATCCGGGCAAGGGTGATGGGCAGCGGGCACGAGCAGTCGACCAGAGGAGAGCTGAATTATCCTGTCATTGTTGACCACATAGTAACCTTCCTGAGGGATAGTGCACACCTTCTTGCTCCAGGTTCTGGCCTCATCGGCTGATTTGCGCATGTAGAGCCTGCAGTCAGACCAGGAGTTCTTGATTAGGTAAAACAAACCAATCTCGCCCGAGGCTAACCGAAGAAGGGTCACCGACATTGTGTTCTCCTTGCCTTCGTTCTCCAGGATGACAACATCCTCCTTGGTCCAGGTTCTGCCGCCATCCTCGGAGAAGCGGCCAGCTATCCTAGCAGGGGAATTGTCGGCACTCCCACCATAAAAATGGGAATAGGCCAAAAGTAATCGGCCATCCTTCAGTTGAATGATCGAACCTTCTGAGTTTCTGGGATTCTCCGGCGATGGAGGGAGCAACCTCAACTTAAGGACTCGCTCGTCTTGGTGCATGACCCATACCTTTTTAAGTTAAACCCTCTTACGTGGCATGTTCTTTCGAACGAACATCGTATCTTGTCTGGGGATCGAGTCGCATTCCAGCTCCAGGACGCTCACAAGCTCGTCAGGGGCTTTCACCGGAAGCCCCTTGAAACGGACACGAAAATCGTTCTGCTCGAACTCCACCCGCTCTCCCCTGGGAAGCAGCCTTGCCGATTTCACCTTAGTTTGCAGCCCGCTGATAGCCCACTGCTCTCCCGGCCAGAAATGGACATGGACGAAAAGTGTGGTACCCTTACGGGTGAAGTTGGCAAAGAGAGAGTGTTTCACCTCGCACGGCTCGGCACCGTAGATCGTCTCGCCGTACTTATCCATCCATTGGCCCACAGTGTTCAAGATGCGAATCGACTCCTCAGGAACGGAGCCATCCGCCTTTGGGCCGATGTTGAGCAGGTAGTTTCCACCGTCCCGGGCGCAGGTAATCAGATTCCTTATGATCTGTTTCGGCGTCTTCCAGGCATCATCGGCCTTGTGGTAACCCCAACTTTCGTTCATCGTCATACAGGCTTCCCAGGCACGACCTCTGGATTCGGCAGTTATATGCTGTTCCGGCGTGCTGAAGTCTTCCGGTAAGCCTGAACGGTCATTGATGATGATATCGGGCTGAAGCTTACGAACCATGCGGTTCATCTTCGCCGACTCCCATCCCTCCACGCTTAGAGGCCAGTTCACATCGTACCAGAGGATGTCCACCTTCCCGTAGTTGGTCATGAGCTCACGGATTTGTCCGTGGATGTACTTAATAAATCGCCTGCGCGCACCTTCGTCCTCAGCACACCTGACGCCATCAGGGTGATGCCAGTCCATTAGCGAGTAGTAGAATCCTTGCCCATCTCGGCGAAGAGCAGCCTCATGATCAGCTCGGCTTTCAATTCGGCGTACTCGGGTTTGTCCCATAAGTTATT
>DTYK01000069.1 GCA_012961925.1 Candidatus Latescibacterota bacterium | reverse complement strand
GGAAGACAGGCCACTGAGCCTGTAGCTCTGGGGATGAAAGCCTGAAGAGTTAACTCCAAGCAACTTATATAACGTCCAGGAAGGCGCGCCCGGCTATATCATTTCGACTCGGATTCGAGAAGCACTGCATGAACGCCGGATTAGGGTTAATCATCACTTCGTGGGGCGGCGGAGGAAGCCCCCTTAAGAGACGCCAGCTCAGCCCGGAGCCGTGCATTCTCCTCCCGATACGCCCTGTTCTGGGAACGGTACTGGAGTATGCGTAATATGGAGACCAGGAACCAGACCACCAATCCTGCGATAAACGACTCGAATATGACAAGAAGCAGTCTTACCTCAAACTCCTGCCCCAGAAAACGGATACTGGTCACCTCTCCAGCATTCTCACCTGCAAAGATGACCACCCCGATTAAAAGAAGCGCCAGCAAAATCCACCTTACGATCCACATATCCATGCCTCCTTGTGAATATATAAACGACAACCGGATTTCAGGGATGGTTTAGTGGAGAGGTGGCGCATCCGATAAGGGTTGCGCTGGTTGAGCCGATAATTTCCACCTCCACGATATCCCCGGGGGTCAATTCACTATCATTTTGAAGGGCCACGGGTTTGTCGGTACGGGTTCTTCCCAACGTGGTTCCCTTTCTGTTCCTTCCTTCTATCAGCACCTCCTGTCGGGAGCCTACAAGGCTTTGGTTTTTGGAGGCGCTGATCTTTCGCTGCAGGCAGATCAGTCTTTCGAGTCTCTCCTGTTTTTCTTCTGGAGGCACATCATCCTCGAACTCATAGGCTCGAGTTCCTTTTCTCGGCGAGTATTTGTAGGTGAAGGCCGAGTCGAACCCTACCTCCTTCACGACGTCCAGCGTCTCCTGAAAGTCCTCTTCTGTCTCACCGGGGAAGCCGACGATGATATCGGTGCTAATGCTAACGCCTCTTATGATTTCTCGTATAAGGCGGATCAGTTGGAGGTATTGTTCTTTATTGTACCCCCTGTTCATCCTGGCGAGTATCCTGGATGACCCGGACTGCAGGGGCAGGTGGATGTGTTCGCAGAGGCTTTTGCTCTCGTTGATGGCGTGTAGCACCTTCTGCGACATATCCTTTGGGTGTGAGGTGAGGAATCGGACGCGCTGGATACATGTCGTCTCATCGATGGATCTGAGAAGATCGGCGAAGTCGGTAGCACCGTCCTTGTAGGAGTTGACGTTCTGGCCGAGGAGGGTTACTTCTTTATGGCCTTGCTCTGCCAGAGCTTTCACCTCCTCCAGTATCTCATCGGCGGGTCTGCTCCTCTCCCTTCCCCTCAGGTAAGGCACGACGCAGTAGGAGCAGAACTTGTCACAACCCCGCATGATCGGGACCCATGCCTTCACCTTATCTTCCCTGCGTGGATTTATCCCCGAATATACCTCTTCCGGATCGAGGCCAAGATCTATTGATGAGCCGTTGTTAGAGGTTTCTAACAGCCCTGGGAGTCTGCGGTAGGAATCCGGGCCGGCGATCAGGTTCACGCCCGACCCTTCTCCGATCAGTTCCTTGCCCATCTTCTGGGCCATGCACCCAACCACACCAAGTATGAGACCCGGATTTTCAAGTTTAAGTTGGCGTAATTGTGAGATTCTCCCGAGGACCCGCTGTTCGGCATGCTCTCGTACGGAGCAGGTGTTCAGCAGAATGACATCGGCCCTCTCCGGGACGGCTGTCATCGAGTATCCTGATGCTGACAACACGGCCTTGATAATCTCCGAGTCGGCCTTATTCATCTGGCAGCCGTAGGTCTCGATATATACACGCTTCCGTCTCATGGTCGTTGGCTTCTGGATAGTAGAAGTTAAGCCTCAAAAATTGGGGGCGGATTCAAACTTTCCCGAACCGGAGTTAATGCTTTATCATTGTCCCCAGCAAGGGGCATGAACGTTTGCTTGCCCAAACCAAGCTTTCTTTACAAGAAAGCAAATTTGGGGGAGCCTTGATCT
>DTYK01000068.1 GCA_012961925.1 Candidatus Latescibacterota bacterium | reverse complement strand
GTGATTGATAGGATTTACAGCAGTCTCATCAAAAGTCCTTCAAAAGGTGTGCGTATTATATCTTTTAGAAACGAAACGCCGTTAGTAAGAGGGGTCAAGTATCCCACCAGCCATCCGAAGAGGCGTTCTCCTACGCCGGTTAGCTTAAGCGAGTTGTTAGCTGGCACCTCGCCTCTCTGGTTTCCGAGACGCTCCTCGAGCTTGGGGCACCATGAAGCACAGCGCAGACTCCACCCACGACAATGAACTCCACTCCTGCGCCGGCCAGCGCCTTCAGAATCGCCTCGAAATCAGGTTCTGGATCGGGCATCGCGTAGCCTCAGAATGGATCCGTTGTTCCGCTGCAAGACCAATAGTCGCTGTCTCGGGCTCAAGGAAAGCACCCATCGAATTAGGGTGATGTCAACCCCATCCTCCACAGATGGTGCCTGATTTTCTACTGTTCGATCGACCTTCGGTTTTACGTGATTACGATCACTCCCACACATTCCTCTATCCCGTCTCGTATTCAGCCCCAGCTATCGGCCGGAAGCTGAGGTGGCCTTGCCCATTAGACAACGGCAAAGGAACGCCCCAACGGCCGGAAGTCGTCTACCTCTTCCCGCTCTAACTTGGCCCGAATTTGCTCAAAACGTCTCACCGTCTCCGGCGAGTAAAGTCGCTCCCCGCAATGAAGACAAACCTCTGCCCGTACCTTTACTACAGCGGTATGTAAATGGCAGCATCTTTTACACGATTCAAACTCCTTAACATACCTCCTGAAAGATATAATATGCATCACCTTTTATCAAGACTTTTTCACCCCCCATCAAGAAATCCTTGACAATCCAATCCAAAGATTTATCTTATAATGTTGTCCCTGCATTTATCGCCCGTCTACCAAGAGGATGTCCTGCCCTGCTCGATCAAACCGGGGTTCCTTCAGCTCTTAGAAAGCCCTGCCGGGACATGGCCGTAAGAAGACAACATCAAAAAGGATGATTAAGGGTAGGTGATTTTTAACTTCAAGGTCTGTATTTGATAATGGGAACTGCTATCGAAGTCAGAGACGTTATCAAAAGGTTCAGGAAAGGTAAGAAGTTCAGGAAAAAGGAGATCGTGGCTGTAGACCGGGTCAACCTCTCCATCGAGGAGGGAGAGCTTTTTGGTCTCCTCGGCCCCAATGGGGCCGGGAAAACCACCCTTATCCGATGCCTCTGTACCCTGCTTATACCGGATGCAGGAGAGATCAGGATCTTCAACAGGGATATCTTCGCCAATCCCCTCTGGGCACGTCGGCAGATAGGGGTGCTCACCAGCGGCGAAAGGACCATGTACTGGAAGCTCTCGGGCCGGGACAACCTCAACTATTTTGGCGCCCTGTACGGACTGAGCCAGAAGGAGAGGGATAAGAGGATCGATTTTTTGATGGAGCTCCTCAGTCTGAAGGAATTCGAAAGGGAACGGGTGGAACGCTACTCATCCGGTATGCGACAGAAGCTCGCCCTGGCCCGGACCCTCCTCCATGACCCCAAGATCCTGCTTTTCGATGAGCCGACGTTAGGCCTCGATCCACAATTCTCCCGCTTCATACGCGGTTTTATCAAGGAGGAACTTTCCCACAGACAGGGAAAGACCATCCTGCTCACCACACATTATATGGATGAGGCCGACGAGCTCTGTGACCGTATAGCCTTCATGAACAGCGGAAAGATTGCCGAGACCAACACATCGGACGGGTTCAAAAACACTATACCACATAAAGAGGTCCTCGAGCTGAGATGCCACGGGCTGGTAGACGCCGACTTATTGGAACGAATGCCCTTCGTTGAAAAGGTCTCCGTCTTCTCGAAGGATGGGGTCTCCAAAATCAAGATCATAACCCCAAAGGGCGAAGAGATCTTAAGCGACGTAATAGAACTGCTGCGGGGGGGGAACAGAATACTGTCCGTAGACCTGAAAGAGCCTTCCCTTGAGGATGTTTTTATCTACATAACGGGACGTTCGTTAAGCGATGAGGAATAATCTCGAGGTCATAGTCGCAGAGGTCAAAAAGACCGCCAAGATATGGCTATGCTATCCTGTAATGCTCATATTCTGGGGCATCTTCCCACTTCTATGGGTGCTACCCTTTGTCTTCCAAGGCATCGCTCTGACAGGAGGACTTACCAGCGTCCCTTTCAAGAACCTCACCGGCACAGAGAACTATATCGCCTTTGTGCTCATAGGTGCCATGGTCTCCACCTACGTCTTCTCTGGATTATGGGGGGTGGGAAATGCCTTGAGGGAAGAGACCTATTGGGGAACCCTTGAATTCATCATAGTCTCCCCAACCTCCCCCTTTACCGTCCTTATGGGCAAGACCGTAGCCGAGTTCATCTACGCTACCCTGCTGGTATTTATGCAGGCCCTGCTCAGCGTCTTCGTCTTCGGAATAGCCATCACCCTGGGCAAGCTCCTACCGATCCTTTTCATACTCGTCCTACTGATGATCGGATTCTACGGATTTGCCATCGCCTTCGCCGGACTCACCCTGTTGATCAAAGAGGCACACGGACTTGTCCATACCATGGAATGGGCCTTCTTCCTGTTCTCACCCATCAGATACCCTGTAGAGATAAATCCGATCACAAAGGTAGTAAGTACTGTAATACCGCTAACTTATGCATTGGTGGCGATCCGGGCCATCCTTCTACTTGACAAGAGCTTCGCCCAGATATGGCGGGTCACGCTGATCCTTGGGGCTATGGATGTGGTGTTTCTGGGCGGCGGCTATCTGATCTTTTCCTGGCTTGAGAGGAAGACAAGGAGGGCCGGGACAATCGGGATGCACTAATATGATGATGGAAAGGCTCCGTTATTACCTTTCGGCGATATGGGCCGAGAACCTGAAAGAGTGGAAGATTGAGCTCTCCTACAAGGTGGACTTCATCAGGGGCTTCTTCGAGCCCTTCGTCTTTGTCCTTCCTTATCTGTTATATGGACTGGCCCTTGTCGGAGGCAGACACTCCTCGTCGCTTTTGAAGCTTACAGGAACCGGTGATATCATCACCTTTGTGGTAATCGGCTATATCTTCATGGGGTTTTTGAACACCGCCCTCTGGGGTATGGGGTTTGCCCTGCGCAAGGAACAGTACTACGGGACCCTGGAATCGATCTTCGTCTCCCCTCTGCCGCGCTGGATCTATGTGGGCGGTATGGCCCTCCACTCCACCATGCATCAGGGCCTTATCATCGTTATTCAGATGATCTTGATTCACTCGATATTCAGACTGATCTTCGATATAGGAGGACTCCTGCCATCCCTGATAGTCATAGCAATAATGCTTGTGGCACTATACGGTCTTGGTATGATGATCGCTGCACTGGCCCTGATCTACAAACAGGGCTGGGTGATCTCAGAGGCACTTTACAGCTTGATAAGCATAATCACACCTATAGCCTATCCCATCTCTGTTCTGCCGTTGTTCCTGCAGAAGATATCGAAACTTTTACCGACCACCTACGGGATCCTGACCGTCCGGCATTTCCTGATCGGAGAGGAGATGGGTTTCTCCGTCGGCACCTCGCTGGCTCGATTATTTGTCCTGAGCATGGTATGGATCACATTTGGCCTCTTCATCTTCTCGGTTGTAGATAGGAAGACGAGGATGGAAGGCACGCTGGCACACTATTGATTTGGAGGAAGTGGACATGGCGAGAAAGATCAATAGAAAACGCTTTCTCGAGATC
>DTYK01000067.1 GCA_012961925.1 Candidatus Latescibacterota bacterium | reverse complement strand
GGATTCACTATCAGCTATTCTCTTGGAGGTAGGCTGATTTCCACCGACTGCTACCATAAACTCACCGGGCTCAACAACACGCTTTCCATTATCATCAATAAGAGACATTTGGCCTGGGGTTAGTGTGAACTTAACGATTTTCTTCTCGCCGGCTGCCAGGGTTATTCGTTCAAAACCCTGAAGTTGTCTAATTGGTACCGGCACCGAAGCAGTAACATCGGTCAGGTAAAGCTGAACAACTTCATCACCGGCTCGCTTGCCGATATTCTCCACCTCCACACTGATCTGGACATTCTCACCTGGCGCCACCTTCTTCGGCCTCACCTTCAGATTGCTGTAGCGGAATTTTGTATAGCTCAACCCATATCCAAACGCAAATAGAGGTTCCTCCCTGAAGTAGCGGTAGGTTCTGCCCTCCATCCTGTAATCGGTGAAAGGAGGTAATTGATCTACCGACTTGTAGAATGTGACCGGTAGCCTTCCCCCGGGGTTGTAGTCCCCAAATAGCACATCAGCTATGGCGGTGCCTCCTTCCTCGCCGGGATACCATGCCTCCACGATGGCCGCAGCGTGTTCATTTGCCCAATTGACTGCTAAGGCACTTCCATTGATCAGGATAACCACAATGGGGGTCCCGGTGGTATGGATGGCCTTGAGCAAGTCTTCCTGAACACCCGGCAGGGCCAAATCTGTTCGATCCCCTTGACTACGTTCGCCTTCTTCCACACCTTCCTCCTGCCCTTCCTCACCTTCCATCTTTTGTGAAAGCCCGACAATTACAATGGCAACATCAGATTTTTGGGCAAGCTCGGTGGCCTCCGCAAAGCCCTCGGTGGAAATTCCGCTAATCCCACACCCTTTCGCATAGAAAACCTCAGTATGCGGGGCAACCTTACCTCTAATGCCTTCAAGAGGTGTTACAGCCTTGGAAGGAGTTCCGTGGTAGTTTCCCAGAAGGACTTGGACATCATTGGCATTGGGGCCTATCACCGCTATTGATTTCAGATCCTTGTCCAACGGCAAGAAATCATTTTCATTTTTCAACAGCACGATGGATTCTCGGGCTGCCTGCAGAGCCAGTTCTCTATGCTCCTGGCAGTCATTCACTTCGTACGGAATTTGGGCGTAGGGAACCATTTCTGGTGGATCAAACATTCCCAGGCGAAACCGGGCAGTGAAAAGACGCTTGACTGCGCTGTCAATTGCTTCTTCGGAAATCAATCCTTGATCTAAAGCTTTAAGCAATGCGCCGTAGGTCTGGCCACAGTTAAGGTCACAGCCAGCACCCACCGCCATGGCAGCAGCTTCCTGAGCTGTTTTTGCAACACGATGCCCCTTGAAAATGTCGCAAATAGCACCGCAGTCAGATACCACATATCCATCAAATCCCCATTCTGCTCGCAGAATCTCTTGCAGCAATGTCTTACTCGCACAGCAGGGTTCGCCATTGGTCCTGCTGTAGGCTCCCATGACCGAAGCTGCCCCAGCTTCCTGAACACAAGCCTTGAAAGCCGGAAGATAGGTTTCCCTTAGATCTCTTTCACTGACCCTGGCATCAAAATGGTGACGGTCTGCTTCCGGACCGCTGTGGACTGCAAAGTGTTTGGGTGTGGCAACGGTCTTCAGGTAGCGAGGATCGTCTCCCTGTAGACCTTTGACAAATGCCACCCCAATCCTTGAGGTAAGATATGGATCTTCTCCGTAAGTTTCCTGCCCCCTGCCCCACCTGGGATCTCTGAAGATATTGATGTTCGGGGACCAAAAGGTAAGACCGGTATATGTCTCCCTGATTCCTTTTCTGAGGGCTTGGTGATGTTTGGCTCGTGCCTCATCCGAAATCGCAGTGGCGACCCGGTGAATCAGACTGGTATTCCAGGTGGCAGCCAATCCGATTGCCTGGGGAAATACTGTGGCAATCCCTGCCCTGGCAACACCATGCAGGCACTCATTCCACCAATTGTATTTCGGAACATCCAACCGCTCGATTGCCGGTGCGCTATGCATCATTTGCGAGATTTTCTCCTCCAGCGTCATTCTGGAAACGAGATCATCCACTCTCACCTCGATCGGCAGCGTGGGGTCTTTGTAGGCAGGCTTATCTTGACGGGATGCTGCCGAAGTTGCCTTATCCGCCACTTTTGACGATTCAGTATGCTTTTTGTTCGGTTTCATTTCCGATTTTCCTCCTCTTCTGAGTTCAATTCTGCACTTGGTCCTTTTTTGATGGTGGCAGAACATCCAAGGAGCTGCTTCCCGGCACTTTTTGAACTTTCCACCCAAAGACTTTTTCAAAGAAAATCTTTGATTTTTGGTAATTCTTTGCAGGGGTTACAATGTGACAGAAGTAATCCTCATCTTTAGCCTGCATATCATTTTTGTCGTTCATACATTTCGCCTATAGTTTTTCCTGTGATGTATCTTCCTTCAGCAGTTGGCAAAGGTTTTCCAAGGTTGCTCTGAACCAGATTCAGTCGAGGGCTACCAATCAAACAGAGTCGATTTGGCCGTATCGAGCGACGGGGTTCCACGATTGGACGAGATACCCGACTGCAATGGGGCCGAGGAAGGAAGCCGAAGAGGCAACTAACTGGGAGCTGGCTATCACCATCCTCCGGCGCTCCTGGTGAAGATCGTTCAAAAGGGTAATACCTGCCAGTGCGAGGCTCCCTCCTTCAACGCCAATCGTGAAAACCCCGAAGGCGAGAACAACCAGCGAAGGTGCGATCGCGCAGAGGGTTGATCCGGTCACACAGATTCCTCCTCCCCATAAGAGCACCTTCCCCCGGCCGATCCTATTACAGAGGGGCCCACCTGAGAGAAAAGACAGGAAGGCTCCCCCGTTTCCGGCTAGGAAAAGTAACCCCATCCGGTCCAGCTCCAGGCCAAAGGCGCCGGCAATAGAGACAGAGGCCACCGAAAGCGCTGCCGCAAATAGCGATGGAACCGCCTGCACGCCGAGCGCATAACCCGTCACCAGGTTTTCGTGTGGGGCCCTCATGTCCGCTAAGCCCGTTCCTTCACTCATACATGCCGATATTGTATCAAGTTCCGCCAATGGGCACGTCTTGGGAATCCTGTTGGCTCCCCGACCAGCTTTACCAGGAAATAGGACGCACACAGTCCCACGGCACCACTGCAATTTCCTTTGCCCGTCCGAAAATACTGTAGGTTAGACCTGGCTTCACCGAACAGGGCGTTATGGACTCAATCCTTGGACCCTCTCAGCCGTGTGTTTGAATGCCAT
>DTYK01000066.1 GCA_012961925.1 Candidatus Latescibacterota bacterium | reverse complement strand
CCAGACTTTGCAGCTTGTCCGTATTGCGAAAATGTTCGGTTTTTCTCAAGATGACTTTGGTGAGGTAATGGGCGGCACAAAAATCCCGGAGATTATTGAAAACATCGAAAGCAAAAGGTTCATTTTGGCTACTCCGGATAAGTTGGTCACCCTACTTAACGCTTATGAGCGCACCAGGCATGGGGCAGCGATAACTATCCTTCGGAGATTCAACTTTGTTTTCGATGAAATTCACGTCTATAATTCATTAATGCTCACTTCTCTCAAATACTTTATCAGATCGGTGAGGGAGTTCCGCCCGGATATGAGGGGCTTCTATTTTCTTTCTGCTACGTTCCCTGAAAGAACCTGGCAAATTCTTAAAGAAGAACTGGGAATGTCTGAGAAGGACAGGATAGAAGGGAAAAGCTTCGCCGGGGAGATCGAACTCGCTATTGAACCGGAGAAAACCAGTTGTAAGGCGGCCAAACATATAGCTGAGATTATCCGAGATCTCGGTATGACCGATCACTCTATTATGATCTTCAACACAGCTCTTAGAGCTTGGGAACTTTCCCAAGAGGTGGGTGGAAACCTATTTGTTGGGCAGGATAAGATGTCGGAGGCAAGACGAGAAAAAAACTTCGCAATCTATGAGCAGAACTATAAATGTGATAGGCCCAACAACATACTGTGTGGTTCCCCGGCTATTGAGGCAGGTGTGGACTTCAAGGCAAAGAATCTGGTTATTGAAGAGTCTTACGCTGACAGTTTTGCTCAGCGTTTTGGAAGGGCCGGCCGAGCCGGGAGGCCCTGCAAGGTCCTAGTCTTTAGTAACACCCTTTATCAACTGGCAGAGGATGGAATGTTGCAGCCTCAACATTCCAGACAGGATTTTCTGAAACTTATAGAGACCCACTGCCAACAGAGAGAGCCTACGGCCATCTTCAACAGTCTTGCTGCCTATGCGTATTATAAGTTCTGGAGGAAGGAACAGAGGATCTTCGACCCTGAGGATCTCGAAATTATGGAAAAATTAGACCAAAAGGGTGTCGATTACTCACCTTTCAGGGGTTTTGTCCCCTATACTGAGTATGAGATAGGCGGGCAGAAGATAAGTTTTAAGTCTCTGTTTAAGAAAGATTTGCCTGTACTTCCGAATGGAAAGGTGAAAGGGGCTCCTTCGCCTGAACGATATTTCTTTGCAAACAGGAGACCTCCGGTTTACGCAGTTTATAAGATTCAGAGCACGCCGCTGCCACCGGAGATTTTGGCCGAGGATGATAAGGGAAAGAGGAGGGTCTCTCTTTGTAAGGTAAAATTTGACCTCTTTAGCCAGTGGTTCTGGACGGTATTAGATATAGATCTGCTGGACGCGGATGAGGAGTCGTCAAAAGGCGATGACAATATCACCCTTCAGCTATCTGATAACTACAGAGTAGGCGGAGACGCGCCAGGGAGGGTACGGTTTTTCGAAGTGGATGCTTAAGGAGGGTTTTGGAATGATCTTTCGGAGGCTGTTGACAGAATCAGCAAAGACCGAGCACTTTATCTCGATCTTTGAGCATGGGGTGGATACCTACCATGTGGTCAAATATTTCGTTCAGAAAAACCCTGGCGTGATAAGGGATGGGAATTTGGTGAAGCTTGCCGCCCTGGTTCACGATGTCGGAAAACTTAAGAAGGACTTTCAAACTAAAGGAGAGCGAAAGCTCTGGATACATCCGAGGCATACCCGGGAATTCTTGATTCTCCTTCTTCAAGAGAGAAGCTTCCGGCGTGTCCTCAGTGATAACGGTCTCAACATCCCTTCTGAGATGGGTCCCCTTATAGCGATGTGTGAAAAGCATCATGCGCCGGATGCTCCGCTTTTGAGAGACCATCCTGAAGCAATTCTGCTAACGGTAGCAGATGCCATCGCTTCCATGATGGAGGCAGGAATTACAGGTAATGTGGAGGATCTATTAAGGGCCTATCCTTATTCACGGGTCACCTTGGCGGAGGTGAAGGCCTTTGGTTTCACCGAGGGATTGGATACAGAGATTCACAGGTTAGACCTCCCGGGGACCTTTGTTGAAGATGTATTTCTGGCATCCATGATCTACCAAGCCTTAAGGGGGTTATTACTTGAACGGGGTGTATATCCCATCCTTCAAAGAAAATCCAGCCTTTGGGTGGCAGGTTCGGAACAGGCCACCCTTGACATCGTCAACACCTTCCGGGTAAATCCTCAGACGTTGTATCAGGCAAATTTCGACGCGGAGATCTATTCTACCATTCTGGATAACGTTCTCAAAACCACGGGCGCCGGCGGGTTACAGGCGGATCAACTCCGTTTTCTTCTGATAAATGAGGAGCTGGCAAAGAGACTGGCCCGGCAGATTGTGCTACGTGACTCAGGAAGGGTGATTTTGGAAAAAGCGGGTGTCTCCACAGACCGAGTTGAGGAGTTTTTTATGAAGCGGGCACCAAAGGTGGTGGACAAGGTCCGCTTTGCGGGTGAAAAGGGGCTAAGTTACCTGGTGGCCGGGCCAACGGCTGCCTATTACTACCATCGCTGGAGATTACCTCCTCCTGATACCCTTGTGTTGAAAGTAAGAACCGAGGAGATTAACAAGTGGTATGCCTATCTTCGGAATAAACAGGTCTACGTCTCAGACAAGTTGCCAGGCCGGAAAGATATAAGTATCTACAACTACAAGGTCATTCTAAATCCTGGCCTCACAGATCCACAATTTGATCGGCGTATTGTCTCCAACGGGCTTTATCATATCTCTGCCGAGGACTTGATCTCTGAGTTCCTGGCGGGCGGAGGCCCAGATCAGATTGCAGAGGCGGCTGCCATTATTTACAAACAACACTCAGTCCTCAATTGGGATTTGATATTGGAGCTCTCAGAGCAGAGACAGGCACAGGAGCAACTTCTTAACATCCTTAGCAGTCTGGATGATGCAACAGCGCAGGTACTTTCCCGATCTCTGCCGCAGAGGATCTTTGATAAAGCCAGGAAAGTTAGACCTTTACCCACCCTAAGTGCGACATGTAGAAAGATCATTGATGATTTAGGAGGATAGATGGAAGAGCGGTATATTCTCAGCGAAGAAGAGGCTCGGACATTTCATGACTTCCTGCTGTTTATTGAACGGTGTGGGGCAAAGGGTATTGAACCCATCATGTTAGGAGCCTACGCTGTGAAAATCTATACGAAAAGGGAACGCCCTACCCTCGATATAGATATGTGGATGGAGCACAGCGCATTTAGAGATGCAGCCGCTATTATGGAGGGGATAGGCTATGAGATAAGAAAGACTGAGTCTATGTTCAAAGCCATCAAGGCGAAGGAAGGAACAGAATCGGTCATCCATATCCTGAAAGGAGAACCTCAATCTGAAACTCATCTGGTCGGGATAATTCTCAGCACTGATAGACGGCCATTCCGGAGGGCAGCCTTGATAACATTGGAGGGAAAACAACTGAGGGTTAGGGTACCATCTTTAGAAGCTCTTTTATTAATGAAGCTGATGTCTCTGGGACTTGACAGGGAACAGGACATTGTTGACGTCATCAATTTATTACTCGAAAGATTCGATGACCTTAATCTGAGGTCGTTTAGAACAAAGGCATTTGAAACAAATTTCAACTGGGATATCCGGAGTCAGGTAACTAAACTCGCTCAGTGGTTAGATCATGGAGAGCTGGACCGCATTTGGGAAGGTTATCAACAACGTAAGTTCCTGAAGCGGGAGAAAGAGAGAATAAAAACTGCTTTAAGGGAGCTTGAGAGAGGACTGTCTCAGGAGAAAATTTTATGATCCGGTTAAATGATTCTCTACTGAAGACCTATAAGTTCCTGTGGTTTAAGTTTGGTGAGAGGGAGTTCTCACGGCAGGAAGTGCTTTCGGCTCTCAGAGAAAATGACCCATCTCTCGAGCGAGGGTACATCGACAAACTTACATATGAATTGGAGAATGCTGGTGCGCTCCTGAAAGATTGGGGCACTTCATCCCTTGATCGACGGAGAAGTATCTACCGTTTGGTACGGCCAGAAGATTTTGAAGAGGCTGACCGACTGGAAAAATCGTTTGCCGAGACCGCTCACCAGGAGGGGGGACTCTCGGAGATCATAGATTCTCTATGGAGATATGTCAGGGAGAAGTTGGCCAGTAAGTTAGACACAAAGGTGATGCTCGACAGGCTCTCAAGTCGAGTGGACTCCGTTATCTCTGGTAAAAGCTCCAGGAAGAGTCTCGCATTGGTCAAAGCGACTGATCTTTCCAAACTGCCCAGGGATGAAGCCCAGCGTACGGCGGAGATCTTAAAGCTATTCGATGCGTCCGGTAACTACTATCGTTCAGTGACCAATGTTTATCTTGAATACAAGAGGATGAAAAAACTGTTGGCGGAAGGCCGTTTTGATCTTCACGTGGCAGAGTTTATAACCTTCGATGGGCGGCCTCTCAAGACATTTAAGAAGATAGAGAACAGAAAACTCTGTCCAATCTGCCGAAGGTACAGCCAGGTCTTTAAGGCCCAAGCCCTTATCACTGGTGAACCTAAGACTGATAGTGTCTATCAGCTTTATCGGGAGGCAAGGTCTCAAATCCGGGTCTGTCCCTGGTGTTTCTTCGCTGGCTATGTTGATCTACCACTCGCTACTATTCGCAAGGAAGGGCAGGCGATTACCAAGGTGAAGCAATACCTTTACCTCAGTTCACCTTTATCCCGACAGACCCTTAAAGAACTCATCCAGAAGGTTAAAGGAAGATCTCCGAAGTCATCCGAAGAAGAAGATTCCACTCGGCTCCTCGATGAAGAAGACCCTCTTATAAGAGACCTCACCGATGGGGAGAAACATCGCATTCAAGATTTCCCTGTCCTTGGCGCTCGACAGGGGTTGGTGCGGATGGAGGGATTTGTCCTCCCGTTCGGTCAGGAATTCACCCAAACCGTTGGAATCAGCTTACCCCTTGAACAACTGGTGGCTCTTGGGGAGAAAGTGTCGGGATTCATCAAGGAAAAGCTTGCCGTTGCCACGCTTTATGACCTATGGGAATATACAAAAGGTCAGGTTCACTATGGACGTATTGGCCGGGGGACATTGTCAGTGCTGGGGAAGGAGGTTAAACCGGAAGAGGCGAAGTTGGCCAATCATATCTACAGGATCTGCGATCGCAACCGAGAGGGCTTCCGTTTCAAGCCTAGGGTCTTTGAGCTGTTCTTCTTCGAGCCGTATGAAGCGGTGAACGCGATCCTGAGGGCCTTCGCCCGTCGCGATGAAAACTTTCGCCCAAGAGGGGGGAAAATTGAGGAGGTAATAGAGATGGCTGAACCAATCGTTGACAAGAAGGACTGGGTATTCCAGTGGGGTTTGAAACTCACCGATTTTTTGGTAAATAACAGGTTAATTGCGGCAGCCAGGAGTTTTTACCGGCCGGACCGGCGCGGCGAAACCTGGTCCAGCGTGGATTTGTCGAAATGGCTGCAGAACTTTAAGATGGTTCGGGACCCAGATACAGCCCGAGAATGGGCCAAGCGGGTGCTATCTGCGCTTAACGCTGGCAATACAGTGAAAATGTACTGGTCCAACCAGGAAGCCATAAGGGAGAAAAGTCCGCCCGATAAAGAGACGGTAGATAAACTGATGAGTCTGGTCGAGGAGGCTATTACCCAGTGCAATCAGCGGAAGCTTCCCCTTTCAGACTTTTCCCGTCGGATTGCCAACATGGATCTCTATCTACTCTTTTACTACACCCATAAGGTTCGTCCGCCAAGAGAGGCGGAAGAGGAAGTAGAGGCAGCGACATGATGGTGAACAGCTTATCCACAAACCTTATGGACCGGCTTATTCGCCGGCGCAGTCATTGCTACTGATCAAGGAGGTGTCAACAATGACTTTTATAGGCAGTCTCAAGGAAGGGCCCTGGAGATTCGGTGAGATACCATCGGGTAGGATTAATCTTTTAAAGGAAGGGGTTATTACGCTTTTTGGTATCAAACGACTCGAGAGCGAGGCTCTCTTTGTCTCCAATGAAGGGATTGGAACCCTGAGGGAGACATCCAAGGTGGTTTTTGCCGGGAAGGAGAGGTATTGGCTTCTGGCAAGGAAGGTAAATGGGGTTATTCGAAGGGTTCTACTCGACGCCGTGAATCCCCCCAATTCCAATTGTAGTGTGGATAACCCCTGCATAGAATGTCCTGTTTGTCTGATGCTTGGGGGACTCAGTGCTGAGCGAGGTAAGAACCAGGCTGTCTTCGCCCGAGTCAAACTACAGGACCTGATTTCGGTGGAGCCCTATGAATATGACGAGAAGTTTAGGGTTAGACTTAACGAAAAGGTTCTCACTGCAGGCGAAGGCACTGTGCCTTTCCAGGAAGTGGTTGTTCCTCCGGGAACCAGATTCCCCTTTATTGTCCGCATCTTTAAACCTAACAGATTCGACCTCGCCGCCTTTCTATATGCCAATAAGATTGCTGATGCCCTTGGCTACGGCAACTACACCAAACTTCGGGGGGATGTAAGTACGGAGTGGAAGTTCATTGCTGATGGCATGGCTTTCATTTCGGCCTTCGATTTTCTCTCTCAACTTGATTTGGGTACCAAGCCAGATGCGTGGGTGAAGGATTTTATCTCCTCTCCGAAAGGTGTAGTTAGAGAGATCATCTCCGGCGAGGATTGTAAACAGGTTGAAGAGGATCTCATCTCCTGGTTTGTGGATAAGTCGGTGAAGCTCAGAGCTTCGTCGGATTAAGGCTGAAATCGACTCGATTCTGACCATGCTTTTGGAGAGATCCATGGAATTAGACTGGAAGCATCTTCGGGGAGGTGGAGGATGGACGTAGTCGGTATTGAGTTTATGACCGAGTCTATGACATCTTATGTCAGAGAGTTTTACGCCAGTCGGATGGGGACTATCCTTTATTTCTCTAAGGAGGCCCTTGCGAACGGCCTCACTTATTCTGAGATGCTGTTAAGGGACAAGAGGGACGAGTGGGAGGAGGTGGAATTTCCCTTCGACTGTACGCCCGCCATCCCGGTGAACGGAGCAGTAAAGATTGACGAACTTATTTATAGTGTAGGGGATGGACCAAGAGTCTCCGGAGATAAGGACTTAAGATTATTAAAATTCGGAAGGCAGGAGGTGATTCAGCCTGGATCGTTGTTCCGGGCAATGCTCTGGGGTGATGATTTACCGGACTTGGCCGTGGGCATGACCTTTTTCCTTGGGAAAAAGAGGGGAAGTTGCGTACTCACGTCCGTGAATAAGGTGGAGGAGGCCGATCCCACAGCTATCCCTTCAGGGATTATCCTGCCGGTTCAGGTCACTCCCTCCCAGTTGGCTCAGGTCTCTGCCTATCACCCTTTAGTTACCCTTAACCGGTTTCTGATTGTTAAGATTCCTTCCGGGGCTTATGACAAATGGTTGAATGTAGCCAACTATTCGGTACCAATGCTTTCAAGAGGATAGCCTTAAGCCATTCCCTTCGTTGACCCCTGGCTTTTGGATTATCGAGAAAAATACAAGGTAAGGCGTTTTTAAATTATAGATTCTTACAGACCTACTATTCTCTGTTAAAATCTGTGTTAGTAGTAAAAAGTAAATTTTTGAATTTGCGGGCTGAGCATAGCGGTTACAGGAGAACCGGAGGTAAGTTGTGGCGCACATTCCCGATACATTAGTTTCTTTCTTTCCGGAGTATGACTTCGCCACCCTGGATGTGGAGGCTGATGCCCGGGTGATTATGGAACGGGTGCTGGACCAGTACCCGGACCGATTTGAGTTGGCTGTTTGTCCAATATGGAGAAGATAGAATACGGGATTTTGTGTGCCGGCATGGTTTTCGCTCCCTTTCCAAGCGGGCCTTCAATTACTGGCGGCTGGTGCTGGGTGTGGATGAATACCGGCGGCCTCCCTGGGGAGGGACTGCCACGGAGCTATGGGGGAAGTGAAGATGCGTATCTATTGGGAAGTCTTGCCGGGGGGAGCCGGGGAAGTGTTGGAATTACTGGCCGGACAGCCCTGGGCCTCTGACTTCTATCTGGCCGGGGGAACAGGGCTGGCACTTCAGCTTGGACACCGCATCTCTATGGATCTGGATCTCTCCTTAGCCGTTGACCCTTTGGGTTTCGGGAGCCGATCACGGGTGGTAACTGCCCTTGAGTCAGTGTCTAGAAAGGGACGGTTCACTGTGGATCAAGAGGAAGACGGTACTTTAAGAGTCAGCATCCATGGGATTGGCGTGGCTCTGTTCCACTACAACTATCTGCTTGTGGGCTCACCTGTGCCGATTCTCGGCAACCTGAAGATACCTTCACTGGAAGACATAGGTCTGATGAAGGTAGCGGCTATTATCGGGCGAGGCAGGAAGCGGGACTTTCTGGATCTATATTTTATCAGTCCTCGAATCTCTCTGGAGCAGTTTTTGGAATTTGGATCTGCTAAGTATGCTCAAGCGCACGATTTTGGCGTGCAAGCCTTACGGGTTCTGGTCTATTTTGAGGATGCTGAAGAAGAGCAGATGCCCAGGATGCTGAAAGAGGTGAGCTGGGAAGCGGTGAAGACCCACTTTGAGCAGGAGGCTATTCGGCTGAGCAGGGGGTGGTT
>DTYK01000065.1 GCA_012961925.1 Candidatus Latescibacterota bacterium | reverse complement strand
GGGCTGCAAGCCCTGTTGAAAACCCTAACATGATAAGGGAAGCCATGGTGAATGAGAAGGCGAAGGAGGCTACAAGCATTGCAAGCACAAGGGACCTCCAGGAAAAATCCTGGGGCATAATCTTTATCGTTGCACCAAGCTGGAAACCGACGAGGCCGAGTATTATGAAATTGAGGGCTTCGTATCCGAGTGCCTCCTCCGGAAGGAGAGCAGAGATCTGCGGACCCAACAGTATCCCTGTTAGGATAAAGCCGACAACACCGGGTAACTGCAACTTCCTGGCCAATTCGCCCGCAAAGAAGCCCAGGATCATGAGCCCTCCGAGGCCGAGAAAAGGGAGGGATAGCGGCAGGAAGACCTCGCTCTTGCCGACAAGGAGCAGTAGAAGCGTTAAGAAGGAACAGATCAGTTCTCTCATCTGGCAATCCGGTCTATAGTTGTTCTATATGCTTCATTGGGAGGAGCGAGAAAAAATCGCTGTTACGGCCTCCCAATTTGTGGGAGAGCCCTTCCGGGCTCGATCGATGGGTCTGTTGAGTCATGACGCTTAGCAGCCGTATAGGAGGCCGTCAGGCGGCTGAGTATGACGGTCAATACGGCTATGAGCAATATGTGGTGGCCAACCCCTTCCTCCAGGTACCACTTCGCCTGGAGTGCAATGGCGATGGCTAAGCTACCCTGGGCAATCTGTTGAAACCCTTTGGATTTACTACTTTTGATATGGCGACTTTCGAAGAGCCTTGATACGATGTTCATACCTGTGATCTTACCAATTCCCATGAGCAGAAAGAAGAGAACCGGGGCGAGGAGGATTTCTTTCAAGGCTCCGGCCCAAGTTATGCCGAGCACGCCGCCAACCAGTGTTAGGAACACCCCGTCCAGGGGAGGTTCTACCCTTTGGACCATCTCCAGAAGCGGAATCCTTCTCAGAGTTGAGTTTATTAACCAGATCCCTGTCAGCATTCCAACAAGGAGGGGGGACAAACCGATGCCAACGGCCATACCACAGCCTAACAGGAGAGTTGCAAACAGCAGAAACGCCTCTTCCCTCAGGGGGCGTTGTTCACGGAAAAGGAAGTCACAAAGTACCCCAATAAACGCGCCTATCCCGGCAGAAAGCACCAGCCTCTGCCACCAGATGGAGACCTGAAGGACACCGAATAGGAATACAGCTTGTTCACTGTAAGCTGAGAAGATAAGTGCAAGCAAAACAATACTGATGGAGTTGCCGAATTCCAATTTATTCAGGGGGGCGGCGATCTTCTCCCTGGATTGGAGATGAGCAGAGAGGACTGCCGTGGTGGAGGCTATGGCACCAAGGGAGAGGGAAACTGCTCGTGAGCGGCCATCTGCAAGGTTAATCATCCAGTAAGCGAAAAAGGAGACAAACAGGAAGGTAAACACCGTCTGGGATAGGGCGGACAGGAGTGTTCTGCCCCGGGTTCTGCGAATAACGCGCAAGTCGAGGGAGGTTCCCAGGAGGAACCCGATCCATCCGGTAAGAAACCCCAGGGCTACATAGGAACCTTTATGCACAACCCCGGAGAGGTCGTCGGGTAGAAGGGCTCCAAAGAGGAGGCCAAGGACCAGGTATTGGAGTCTGAAGGACAGAAGGTCCTTGATCGGCGCAGGAAGAGCACGGTGTTCGAAGGCCTTTAGACTCCATAGATAAAGAAAAAAGAGCATCGATGCCGCAGCCAGAAGGACCATAATGCTATCCTCTCACAGTTTTTGAAAAACAGATGCAGGGGCCAACGGTTCAACCGACCTCTGGTTAAAAAAGCGGGGAGACGCAGATAGGTCTGCCCCGCTTCTGTCTTTACGGCATATTTACCGGAGAGGATTAGAATGGAAGGTCATCACCCTCTTCCGGAGGAGGAGTGGTTTCGGCAGGTGATTCCTCCGGTTCTGGGGTCACAGGCCCCTTTGCATCAAGGAACCGCACCCGTCGTCCTATGATCTCCGTGGTATATCTCTTTACGCCGTTCTGGTCTTCCCATGATCTGGTCTGTAATCTTCCCTCGATGTAGACATGGCTTCCCTTCTTCAGGTATTCACCACAGGTCTCAGCCGTCCTCCCGAAGACCACGATCCTGTGCCATTCCGTCCTCTCCTGCTTCTCCCCGGTAGTCTTATCGGTTATCACCTCATTTGTTGCCACCCTGAAGTTGGCGACTGCAGTGCCGCTGGGGGTGTATCGTAATTCCGGATCTGCACCCAGATGGCCTATCAGGATCACCAGATTTGCGCTTCCTCTTGCCATTCTCGCCCCCTTTTCTCAATTCTGCTCCCGATTTCCCGCCGAGCTGGAAAACTCTTTCAAGCGCTCTGTCTTGGCAAGTACTTTCCTTCCCGCTAACAGCAGTGGATTAAGCCGCTGCACCAGGCTAGCAAAGCACCCTCCCCCACGCAGCACATTTGCTGGCAAAGAATGGTGGATTGCCGCATAGGTAGAGCAGTCGGCTACAACCGTATGTTAGGCCGTTAGCGCAAAAATTTCCATAGCGGGTTTTGGCAACTTGAGCGGAACGAAGTAATCTGCTGGATACAGGTAATCTTCTCCAGACTCGTCAATTACTCGGATGTAACCTTCTTCGGCGGTAGACTCGTCAGCAAGGACTTGATAAACCTTGCGTAGCTCCAGGTCTTCGCACCCTTCGTTCCGAATACAAATTGCAAATCGCGGTTCTGTTATGTGTTACTCCATAGTCCTTAATCCAAGAATTGTTCGATCTTGAATCGCTTTTTACCGATTCCGTGTGCTTCATACCAGTGCACTTCAGCAGGTGTATTTTGCCTGTGGAGAGACGCACCAGAGCGACACCTTTGAGTTTGCGCTAGCGTCCGGTCCATAACGCTTCCGTAAGGGTGCGATGTCTCGGATTGCACTGCCCACAGCGATCGTCTCAACGTCAGTTTATCTCTCCAACGATCTCGAAATACATTGCTGTGTAGCATTATCAACAACAGGTGCAGAACGTAAGCGTCGTCCCATTAAGTCGCCGTAGACAACTTAATAGTTGGATTAAATGAACACAAACCCTACGGAAAGGATTCAGAGGATATTATAAGACATCAAGGGAGAGATGTCAAGGCATATTTTCGACTCAAAACAAAGGCCGCAAGGGAGAGTCCTCGCGGCTCAAGGTATCCGTAATCCGGCATGGTTTTGGAACCGATGCCTCAGCCTTCCAGGAGCACACATGCCACTGCGTACTCCCTGTAGTGTGAGATGCTCACCACCGCATGTCTAACCCCCATCTGGTCGGCTATCTCCTTC
>DTYK01000064.1 GCA_012961925.1 Candidatus Latescibacterota bacterium | reverse complement strand
TTTGCTCAAGCTTTCTTGTAAAGAAAGCTTGGTTTGGACAAACAAAGAAAGAGAAGCATAAGAGCCTTAGGAACATCTTGCAGTTTGAAGCGAAGCCTCGTCGATTTGAAGTCAAAAGACTTCGTTAGATATCTGGCAGAGCTGATTGACTCGAGGATGGTTCTAATCCGGTGAGATCTGGAGGTGCGGAATGGCCTTTGAAGTTCCCAAGTTGTCCTATACGGGTAAGATAAAGGAAACAGTGCTTGGCAAGGGAGACAGAGCCTTGAAGGTAGGAGGAGAGACGTCATATCCCTTCCACCTTTTCGAGGGTCAGATGCCCAATCGGCCAAGGATTGCTATGGAGGTTTACGATTGTCCACCTGAAGAATGGCCGGAGATAGCCCTGGAGCCCTTCAAGGATGTGGTTAACGACCCGGTTGCCTGGGCAAAGATGTGCGTTGACAGGTATGGTGCCGAGATGGTGGCTCTTCAACTTGTGAGCATTGATCCCAACGGGCTGGACAGACCGGTCGAGGAGGCAGTAAAGGTTGTAAAGAAGGTTGCAGATGCGATAGATGTTCCACTCATTGTCTGGGGATGCGGTAACGACGCTAAGGATGCCGAGGTCTTAAGGAGGGTGGCCGAGGTCTGCGAGGACAAGAACCTCATCCTGGGGCCCGTCGTTGAGGCCAATTACAAACAGATTGGAGCCTCTGCCATTGCATACAGACACACCGTCGCTGCGTCAACACCGATCGACATAAACCTCGCCAAACAACTGAACATCCTGCTTGGAGACCTTGGCGTGCCCGAAGAACTGATTATCGTCGATCCCACAACGGGCGGACTTGGATATGGTATGGAATATACATATTCAGTTATGGAACGGGATAGGGTGGCTGCCCTCACTCAACAGGATGAAAAACTGCAGCTTCCGATTATCTGTAATCTGGCCAGAGAGGTATGGAAGACCAAAGAGGCTAAAATCAAACAGGAAGAGGATCCAAAACTCGGGGATGAGAGAAAGAGAGGCATAATTATGGAGGCGGTAACGGCGATGGTACTGCTTTTAGCCGGGGCAGACGTCCTGATCATGCGGCACCCCGAGGCGATAAGTCTGGTGAATGAGATGCTGGACGAACTGTTGGCCTCTTAAAATGGGAGTTTAAATGGACCATATGATCTTCGTAGACGTGACCAGGTGCTTGAGTTGCCGGACCTGTGAAATAGAATGTGCGGTCGCCCATTCGAAATCCAAAGATCTTTTGGGTTCCATTGATGAAGTACCACATCCTCAGCCACGGGTAAGCCTTGACGGGATGGAGAGTCTGGCCGTGCCCATCCAGTGTAGACATTGTGAGGCAGCACCATGCGCAGTGATATGTCCGACCGGGGCGATTTCAAAAAGGGGCTTTGATGGACCGGTGGTCATAAACGAAAAGCTGTGCATTGGCTGTAGGAGCTGTATCCTCGTCTGTCCTTATGGAGTTCCGCAATCAAGGGGGGACGGAAGGGTCATAACAAAATGTGATCTATGCTTTGAAAGGCTGGAAAGGGGAGAGGAACCTGCCTGTGTCTCCGGCTGCCCAACCGGGGCATTGAAATACAGAAGGGGCTCCCAGATAAGCAGGGAAATCGAGAAGAAGACCACTGATAGATTTGCTTTCAGGCCTTCGCAGGAGCCTGTTAATTCTTGAAGATCACAAGCTTGCGAATCCATAGTCACATTACGGCCCCAGTATCGTATAAGTCCTCCGCATATTAATCCATTGATGTACACCTGTTTAACTCTCCAATACAGGTCTAATAAGGGGTAAAGGAGATGGGATTCGAGAGGGTGGATAGCATATTGGCAACGCATAATCTGGAAAGATCGGCAATAATAGGAATTTTACAGGACATTCAGCGGGATTTCAATTACCTTCCCCCGGAGGTGTTGAGATACATTGCCAGGAGATTGGACATCCACGTCAGTCAGGTTTACAGTCTGGCCACTTTTTACAGAGCCTTCAGCCTGGAGCCACGAGGAAAGCATCTGATCACCGTATGCCTCGGCACAGCCTGCCATGTACGGGGCGGGCCAAGGATATTGGAGAGGC
>DTYK01000063.1 GCA_012961925.1 Candidatus Latescibacterota bacterium | reverse complement strand
GGCCCCGAGATTACGGTTAAGGCCCTGGCAGAAAGTGACCTCTATGCGATCTGCCGCCCGCTGGTCATCGGCGATGCTCATGTGATGGATCAGGCAATAGACGTAGCCGGGGTTACAGCTAAGGTGAACAGGATCGGCTCCCCATCCCAGGCACGCTACAGGCCGGGGTCAATCGATGTCCTTGACTTAGGCAACGTGGAGGGCAAGGACCTTGTCCATGGGAGAGTGGATGAAAGAGCGGGGAGGGCAGCGGCCGAATATATAAAAAGGGCTGTGGATCTCGCCCTGTCCAGGGAGATCGAAGCCGTGGTCACCTGCCCGATCCACAAAGAGGCAATCAACATGGCGGGATTCCATTACCCGGGACACACCGAGTTTCTGGCCCATCTGACAGGCACGCAGGACTACGCCATGATGCTCGTCCACGGAGATTTTCGCATAGTCCACTGCACGACCCATGTCTCCTTACGAGAGGCATGCGAACTCATAACCACCGAGAGGATTATCCAAACCATAAAGCTGGCCAACCTGAGCCTCAAGAGATTGGGTATCGAAGAACCCAGAATAGGTGTGGCCGGACTGAACCCCCACGCAGGTGAAGGGGGACTGTTCGGCACCGAAGAGATAGAACAGATCAGCCCCGCTATTGAAGAGGCAAGGAAGGAAGGAATCCTGGCCGAAGGGCCGATCCCTCCGGATACCGTTTTTGCCAAGGCCAGAAGCGGCTTGTACGATGTGGTCATCGCAATGTACCACGACCAGGGTCACATCGCTCTAAAATCACAGGAGTTCACGTGGAATAAAGGGCAAGGATGCTCCAGGATCGGAGGGGTTAACGTCACCCTGGGCCTCCCCTTTGCCAGAACATCCGTTGACCACGGGGTGGCCTTCGACATTGCGGGCAAGGGCCTGGCTGTCCCGGACAGCCTCGTCGAGGCCATAAGACTTGCCGTTCAACTCACCGGGCCTTGAACCTGTAACTTTGATGGATAAACCACGTTTTAGGTCGAAGACTCCGCCAGATCAATAGGTTACGAAAGGAAAAGAGAGATGATCGATAAGGGTTATGCACTGACACTGTTGGGCCTGTTGATCGGCTCTCTGCTTATTGGCAACTATAGAGTGGGCGATCTTTATGGGGCAGAAGGAGAGGCCGCCACGCCGGCTGAAGGAAACGTGATAAGGAAGTGGCTGGTGTGCGGCCCCTTCCCCAGCCTTGGCTCGATGCCTGAGTTTTACGTGGACAACCTCACCGAGATCGGCGGCGAGCAGGATGTGGAACCTACGGAGGGGCTGACGCTTCACAGCAAAAGCCTTCGGACGGGGATAGAGGAGTGGTACGGAAAGGTCGCCTGGCAGCGATACCACACGGGGGAGGATGGCTATGTGGACTTTGGTGAGCTCTACACCACGAAGACAGGGGAACTGGCTGGTCCATGGCGGCGGATCGCTTACGCCTTCTCCAGAATAGAGAGTCCGAGGCCGCAACGGGTTCTGTTTGAGGTGCGCACGGACGACGCCCTCCAGATGTGGGTGAACCACAAGGAGGTCACCTATAACCGTCTCTTCCGGGGAGGTTGGCGACAGGGAGGGGTAGACGTCCTTGTGGTAGACCTCAAGGAGGGATCGAATCCGGTGCTGGTGAAACTGGGAGATTACCGATACAGGGGATGGGGGTTCGCTGCAAGGTGGATGCCGGTCAAGGACAAGATCCACATAAATAAAAAGGACATACTCCTGCCCCACCTCCGTGTAGGCGAGAAGTCCGCGGGCTGGGCCTATATCTCGCTCATAAATACCACTGACGAACAGTTGGATGACGTGAGAATCGAAGTTCAGGAGGATGGACTCTTTCAGGGCAAGGTTACGAAAGCAGAGCCTCTCAAGCCACGTTGGGATTCCAGGGCTGCATTCTGGGTGGAGACAAGGCGGGCGGTGACTGCAAAGGACGCAGGGACCGAGCTGAGACTGATCGTCCGCACAAAAGGAGAGGAGCACCAGGTCACTCTGAGGCCGGAAGTACGTCCCAGGGACCGCTATTTCACCAGGACCTATCGTTCGGAAGTTGACGGCTCCGTACAGCCTTATTCGCTCTTAGTGCCACCAGAATACGACGGGACCCAACCTTTCCCGTTGATGATGGTCCTGCATGGGGCACATGTGAAGGACTGCATCGACGCCTATAAGATGAAGGATTGGCTCATCATAGCCACGGCATACGGACGCGGCAACACGGGATATCGGGAGATCGGAACCAACGACGTGTTCACTGTGATAAGGCACATCAAGGAACAATTTAATATCGACGAGAACAGGATCTACCTGGCCGGGCATTCTATGGGTGGACATGGGACATGGTACCTGGGGATGCACTATCCTGACCGATGGGCGGCCCTTAACCCGATGGCAGGATATGGGGACTACCGGCTGTGGATGCGAACTGTACCCGACTGGCAGGTGCCACTGTATGAAGATAGAAGCGCCATCTTCTTCATAGAGAACGCACTGCATCTGCCGGCCTTTGTGATACACGGGGCCAAGGATGAAGATGTCTCCGTTGAGCAGGCCAGGAAGATGACGTCGGAACTCAAAAACCTAAGATATAAGGTGGTATATGACGAGCACCCGGATAAACCCCACTGGTGGGGAATGGATTTCCCCAATGCGATCGCCTTTCTCAAGGCCCATACACGGAATCCCTATCCCAGAAAGGTCATCTTTAAGACCAACCGGTTGAAGCATAACCGCTCTTACTGGGTCCAGATCGACCAGATCAACCATATCCCGAAGATGGCAAAGATACAGGGCCAGATCGAGCGGGACAATCGGATTGAGGTGAATGCCCAAAATGTCTTCCAGTATACGCTTCTACTGAACGGGCATCTGGTGGACCTGAACAAGTCGGTGACCATCATCACCAACGGGACTTTGAGCTATAAAGGAAAGGTGCCTGCGTCGGGCAGTATCACCCTGCGGGCAAAGCTAAACGAAAGAGGAGAGATAGAGGCTTACAGTCCTGTTGTGACACCGAACAAGGGCCTGGTGAAGACCCGCAACCTGTTCGGACCGATCATCGACGCCTACAGTTCAAAGTTCATCTATGTATACGGCACCACAGGGACGCCGGAGGATACGGAGATCAACAGGCGCCAGGCACGGCAGGATGCCCTGGACTGGCGGACATGGGCTAACGGGACCTCCACGATAAAACGTGATTCAGAGGTGACCCAGGAAGACATATCGGACTACAACCTGATACTCTATGGGGGACCCGAGACCAACGGCCTGACGGCAAGGATCAACGACCAATTCCCTATTAGGGTTGAGGGCAATACCGTTGTAATGGGCAACCGGAGGTTCGAGGGCGACAATATAGGGGTAAAGATGATCTATCCGAATCCGTTGAACCCGCAGCGGTATGTGGTTGTCAATGCGGGCGTCACCTCTGCCGCGCTGGAGAAGATCCATCGGATAGGGGACCCCCTCTACGATCCCCTCCCTGACTACGTGATCTTTGACCTTCAGGATGTGGCTTATGATCGCCACCATTTCCTGGCAGCCGGATTCTTCGACCGGAACTGGCAGGTCGGAAAGTGATGCAAGTTTATCAGC
>DTYK01000062.1 GCA_012961925.1 Candidatus Latescibacterota bacterium | reverse complement strand
GACCTCCTCGATCATTACCCTCGCCGCCTTTTCCGGGGTAAATCCTCCCACTCCACATCCTAGGGCAGGGAAGGCGACAGAGATTATCTTCTTCTCTTCGGCCCTTTTCAGTGAATTTCTGGTCGCAGCCCTTATCTTGGTCTCATCAGTTTTAAAGTCCATCCCCATTGTGGCGGCATGGATCACATATCTGGCCTTCAACCTCCCGCCTCCTGTCACCACCGCCTCCCCTATGGCTATGGGACCAAGGGCAGTCGCCTCCTTCTGGATCGAAGGCCCGCCCTTTTTCCGTATGGCCCCCGCAACACCTCCGCCCATGATCAGCCTGTTGTTCGCTGCATTAACGATCGCCTCCACATCCTGCTCTGTGATGTCACCCTTCACAACCCTGATCCTCGTACCCTTTATCTTCATCGCCTCCTCCTATCAGCGCTTCTGAAGTCTACCCAATACCTCCGTGCGTCAGGGATATTGGGGACAGGTACATGGCATTGCCCCGCATCTGGGGCAGCCGTTTCTGTACTTTTCGATCCCGGCCTCCAACCCCACGCCCATAAGGTTTGCCAGGCTTGCAAGCCAGGCCAGCACATCCCCTATCTCTTCAGCATAAGTTGATCTCTCACCCCGGCGCAGGAGTTTCGCCAGCTCCCCCACCTCCTCGGTAAACCAGACAAATGTCTCAGCAAGGCCCCGTTCTTTATCCCGCTGGTAATAGGTCCTCCTCATCAGATCCTGGAATTCGTTCAGTTCCATCGCCGTCTCCTGCCCTTAAATCTCCTCCCAGAGGAAAAGCTGTCTGTTGATCCCAGTATCATGTCTCTTCTCCGGAGGAAAGTACCTCCCTCCGATAGTGATGAAACCCCGGGCGCGTTTCACCACAGCCCCCGATCTCCTCAGATCCTCAAGGTCTCTTAACCTGGTCTGGCGGCGTTGCTCTATGATCCTCCCGGCTGAGATCCTTCCGATCCCTGGAACCCTGATAAGCTCCTCCAGAGAGGCCCTGTTTATCTCCACAGGAAACCTATCCGGGTTGCTCAAGGCCCAGACCAGTTTGGGATCCTTATCCAGGGGGAGATTACCTCTCACATTGAATATGAGCTCCTCTGCTTTAAACCCATATTTGCGAAGGAGAAAATCCGCCTGATAGAGCCGTGCCTCACGCAAGGATGGACACGGTGGATTTCCCTCAAGAGGTGTGTCTCGCATTGGAACGAACCCACTATAATAGACCCGGCGCAGATCGTAATCCCTGTAGAGATCCTGGGAGAGAAGGAGTATCTCCTTGTCGTTCTCCTGGCTTCCGCCGACCACAAGCTGGGTGGTTACCCCTGCCTTTAGAGGGTGTAGCTTATTGAAGAGTGCAATCTTCTGCAACCTCTCAAGCAGTTGCGAGCGAAATGCCTTATCAGGGCTGAGCTGCGAAAGGTATCTCTCATCCGGGGCCTCCAGATTTATGGATAACCGGTCCACCCACCTGCCTGCCTTCTCAATGAAGGCCTCATCGCTGCCCGGCAATATCTTACAATGGATATATCCCCTGTATCCGTACTTGTGGCGCAAAAGCTGGATTGTCCTGAGCATCCTCTCCTGAGCCCGGTCGGCGTTAGGATACACCGCTGAGGAGAGGAAAAGCCCTCTCACCAATCCCTTCCTGTAGTAATGGAGGAAAAGCGCGGAGAGCTCCTCAGGACTGAATTCCCGCCTGGGGCAATCTCTATCCTTCCGATTGACGCAGTAGAAACAGTTATGTTCGCAAAAGTTGGTCTGCAACACCTTGAAGAGATTGACGCATTGCCCCCTCTCCCCCACTGCTGGATGGATGAAATGGAACCGGAAAGCCCGTTTCCGGGGGGAGAAAAGACGGGGATATCCCGTTACGTCGAAGCAGGCTAACTTCCCTAAGATGCCTGCTTTTTCATCTGTACTGGGTTTTTTCAGGATCTGGATCATAGAAGATCCCTCTGCCTAAGCTCCCTGGACCACCGGCGGTAGTCCCTGAGCTTCCAGTCCTTTTTGCTCCCATCCCTCCCCATCGCCAGGTCATCGATCCCACACCTTGCCTCAAGGCAATAAAGGCAATTGCCGATACAGTCACAGGCCGGGTAAAATCCCTCCCCGATCCTCTTATAGATCGGGATGTCTATACCCTCGCAGTTGCGTGAGCTCATGAACTCCCGGTTCAATCCCCGGGTCCGACCGTCTTCGGTTTCGTATTCCATACAGAGGGCGAAAGTCACCCCATTCTGGTCACATACGTCCCGCAGAAATGCAAATACGCCCCTTCGATATTCTATCCTGGCATGGAGATATCCGTCTATCCTCTCTGTGTAAAGCCTTGTGTAATCCCGAGCCACGGAAGAACCGAACTTTTCTTGTATATGATCGAATATCTCTCGAGTGCTCTTCAGGGGTATGTCGAGCACACTTGCCACTATGTGCTTGGCACCTGCCCCCACTGCCCTCTCCACCAGCTCCTCCAGATGATCCCTTCGGTCTGTGAGATAGGGGAGGATAGGATCGATCCGGCAGACCGCATAGATGTCTTCTCTGGAAAGCCTCTCAATGTTCCGGAAAAGGATCCGGGTCGGGGCTCCGCCGGGGACAAGGACCTTGCGTAACTCTTCATCAGGGGTGAGGATGGAGACCTGGCCAAAGGAATGGATCTGTCGCTTTATCAGGGAGATCGCTTCAGAGGGAATTTCGGCCTTTGTGATAAACTCTATCGGGATATTCCTTTCAACGAAGACCTTTATGATCCTCTCAGAGAGGCGGTAGTTTTCGTTCAAAGGCTGGAAAGGATCGGTAACAGGCGAGAGATATCCACAGGAAGCCACATCGAGGGAATCCAGTTGATCGGCAATTAACCTGTCAAAATCCTTTGCTACTGAGATCACACCCTCCTGGTGAAAGAGCTGAAACCGCCCGGGAAAGGCTCGGGAGTAACAGAAGAAGCAGCCGATACCGCAGCCGTTATAGGGGTTAATCAACATCCTCTCGGCGGTACATTCCCTTTTCCCAGGCCACCATCCGTGCAACTGTTTCCTTGTGGCGACCACAACATCCCTGTGTCTGGTCGCCTCAGCCGATCTGTCTGTCCCCCTGACCAACGCTCACCCCTCATATTTTGTATTCACCCGATTATCCCCATCCTCCGGCCGACTTTCTCGAAGACCTCCAGCACCCTGTCAAGCTCAGCGGTGGTATGTGTGGCCATATAGCTCGTCCTGAGTAGATCCCTCCCCGGGGGGACTGAGGGGCTGATGGCGGGGTTCACAAATATCCCCTCTTTGAACAACTCCCTCCATACCTGGAAGGTCTTCATCCTCTCACCTATTATTATCGGGATGATGGGTGTCTGGCTCTCGCCGGTATCATAGCCCATCTCCTTGAAACCCTTTCTCATCCTCTCCGTATTCTCCCAGAGCCTCCGGCGCCTTTCGGGTTCGTTCTCAATGATATCCAGGGCTGCTATTACTGTAGCCACTGCAGGGGGAGGCATACTTGCCGAGAATATCAATGCCCTGGAATGATGCTTGATGTAATGGATCACATCCTCATCGGCCACTATGAAGCCTCCGATAGAGGCAAAGGACTTACTGAAGGTTCCCATTATGATGTCCACATCGTCTTCGAGGCCGAAGTGTTCCGCAGTTCCCCGTCCGTTCTCACCGAGCACCCCTATGGAGTGGGCATCGTCAACCATCACCCTGCTTTTATACTCTTTGCTTAACCTGATGATCTCCGGGAGATTTGCGATGTCCCCTTCCATACTGAAGACCCCATCTACCACTACAAGTCTGCCTGAATCGTTGTCAGAAGAAGCCAGGATCTTCTCCAGATCTTCCATATCATTGTGTTTAAACCTTTTCATCTGGCCGAAAGCCAGTCTACACGCATCGACGATGCTGGCGTGGTCGGACTTGTCTATTATGACCACATCGTCTTTACCAACAATCGTCGAGATGGTCCCCTGGTTTGTCTGAAAGCCGGTGCTGAAAACAAGCGCAGCATCCTTACGCATAAACCTTGCCAGTTTTTCCTCCAGTTCTTCGTGGAGGTCGAGAGTCCCGTTCAGAAACCTCGACCCGGTACAGCCCGTCCCGTACTTCTCGATGGCCTTGATTGCGGCCTCCTTCACCTTGGGGTGGGTGGTAAGCCCCAAATAGTTGTTTGAACCGACCATTATCAATCTCTTACCCCTTATAACCACCTCCGTACCCTCTGTGGATTCGATGGGGGTGAAGTAGGGGTAGTAGCCCGCTGCCATCGCCTCCCTTGCCTCTGTAAATCTGATGCACTTCTCGAAAAGCTCCACTTTCAGCCTCCTTTTATGTTTCGGCTCACTCCAGGAGTTAATGCTTTAGCATTTCATCTTGGGTAAGACGTGCCTCTGAGCTTATAGATCTGGGGATGAAAGCCTAAAGACCGAACTCCGGCTTGCCCTTGCTTCGCTCGGTCAGAGGGGCGGAAGCGCGGCCGTTCCGTTCGCCGGACGGTTCAACGGCTCAGGCTTAAGGGCACCCTGTTGATTCGTTATTCGTTGATTTGTCCCTATGCTACGCCAAACGGTTAACCAACGGCTCTGTGGCTCTCAGTTCAGTAGTCGAAGGGCGGGGGGCATGCGCTTTTCGTCAGCGTTCAGGTTTAGCTGAGATGCTCACACCACCTAAGGGGTGGGCATTGGGGGTGTATCAAATTTGATATACCCCCCACGAAGGGAAGTGGGGCAGGGACGGACTCAACTCTCCTGACCCGATACCGACCTCACGCCCCTTCGTCTACGAAAAGCGCGATTCTTTTGGTTACTTTTCTTCTAAGGAGTAGATTTTCAAGAACTTGACATAAATTGTAAGATCTTACCTTATGAAGCGAAGCTAATCAAGATTGTCCCAGGTACTCTCCCCGCCAGATGGCTCGTGTCAGCCGGTCAACCTCTCCCCCATAGGCCACCAGGCCTTCATAGTAGCCCTGGTCTTCGAGAGCTGCCTTTGCGTCAGGGTCTACAGGCCGGGCACCGAATCTCTTGGCGACCCGGCGGAATACCTTGTGATGGTCCCTGATGACGCACGGTACGATCTGGTTTCCGATCTTTTCAGCAGGCTTCATATAGCCATAAGAGGCCTGCCACTTCCTTATTGCATCAAAATAGGGGCAGTTGAGCACAGTGTCCAGATCGCCCCCATTTCTGTAGACCTCGATTATGTTATGGGTGGAGTAGGGCACAAAGACGCAGGGGGTGACCTCACCATCCCAGTTGATGTGAAAATATCCCCCTGTCCTCCCGGCAGATATGCAGCCGTTGCTCACCGGACCGCTGTTCCAGAAGTCGGCAATGAACACCTTTCGTTTGACGAGGAGCTCTTGTTCCCGCCGGTACATCATCAACCTCTGTTCAGGGGTGACCATAAGGTTGAGGGTAAACCGGCGTCCGATCGGCATGTACTGGAAGATCCACCCATAGATAGCCCCCTCCTGGTCGAAGTAGTAGTCTATGAACTCGTCGCTCACTATGATCTCCGCATTATACCTTGTGGCTGTGGCAGATATACCAAAGGGCACCCCTGCCTCTCTCAGGTGCTTGAAGGCCCTCAGTATCTTCCGGTGCGCCCCCTTCCCTCTTCTTTTGTCCGTCTGTTCTTCAAAACCCTCCACTGAAACGGCAGGTGTAATGTTACCGAGTTCGGCCATCCGCCAGGCGGTCTCCCTATCGATAAGCGTGCCATTGGTGTACATCAAAAAGTAGTTATCCTGGTGCCTCTCTGCAATATCCAGTATGCCCTTGCCCTGGCTGCGCCACATAAGGGGTTCCCCTCCGGATATAACCGTAAAGTGGGAGTTCCATTTGGTGGTCTTCTCCGTAATTATGCGGTCTACCAGATCAAAATCGAGTTTTTCCGAATTGACGGCGGAACTATCTGCATAACATCCTGTACACCGCAGGTTGCACGCCTTACCCGGGCTGATGGTGAGGAAAGAGGGGAAGGCGTAACCGTCGCTTTGTCTCCGGATCTCCCTGATCTCCGGATCCTCCGTAAACACCTTCCCTACAAGTATCCTCAGGACAGCCTCCCTGGCCTGACGGGAGATCCTTCCGTCCCTCAGAGCCCTGTCCAGAGAGTAGAGCATGTTTCTGAGCGTGTAAAACTTATCCTCCTGCACTCTATGAGGCCGCCCCGTACGGTTCACCTCAACCAGCCAGTGATAAAGCTTCCTCTCGGCTGCCTTCAGCATGAAGGCCCTCAGGCGGTTGTTGGTCAAGACCCCGTCCATCAGACCGGTAAGAGGCCTGCTCAACAGGACACCTTGTACAGAGATCATAAGCTCCTCCTCTCATTGACAATAAGAAGTAGAAAGGAGAATCCAAAAATAAGGAATTCTGACAACGCCCGAAGCCATATTCCGCTTGTAAGTTCCGTGAAAAAACCTAAACCTCTGCCTTGACGTTCATCAGGGTATCAACCTTACGGGTCAACTCCACCAGACTCCTTCTCAGCTCGCTCAGCTCCTTTCTTGAGGCGACGTCCATCCTGGCGACCGTCTCCTGGATCCTCGACTCTATCTGCTCCTGAACAAGCCTTTTCCTCTCCCTTATCCTTGCGAGAAACCTCTCTAACAGTCTCTGGCCCTCCTTGCTATCGAGCTTGCTGTCCCTCATCAGTTCCCGCACCATCTCCTCGGCCCCCTCTTCACCTAAAGGAATAGACTCCACTGAGGTGAGAAGGGAATTTTCGATGAACGCCAGCATCGAACTCCTTCCCTCCTTGACCAGCTCACGAAGAAGGACCGGAAGGGAGATCAACTTCCTCTTTCTTCTCTCCTGATGAAGCATGATCTGAGCCAGGGTCACGGTGGTAAGATCGTCGCCTGTCTGATGGTCAATGACGCGAACGTCATCCCCCTTAGCTATCAAAGAGGCGATCTCGGCAAGGGTGACCGGCCGACTTGCCTTCGTGTCGTACATCTTTCGATTGGGATACTTCTTTATAATGCGCCGCATCTCTCTTCTCCTTTATTATGCAGTGCATAAAATACACCAAATAAAATAATATGTCAAGGGTTTTGTTGTGGTGTCCGGTCGTCCTGCTTCGTGAACAGACGTTTCAGCTCCTCGTATCTATCGTGGTCCAGACTCCCTTTCTCCTTTGCGACCTCAGCCGTGAGGCTTCCCAACTTCTTATAGACATCGAGGTAGTCCGGCAGGATTTTCTCGATCGCTCCCAGGTGGCGCTCGAGGGTCCTGAGATCCCCTCGGCTTATGGGGCCTGTCAGGGCATCCGGAAGGCTTACCCTCTGGAGGTTATGGACGGTCCCCTTAATCAACGGCAATATCATCGGGAGTGCATCCTGGCGTTTGATCCCGATGGCTTCTAACATCTTGACGGCCAGATCTGTCAGGGTGACGAGGTAGTTGCAGGCCACACAGAGTGCAGCATGGTAGATCGGCTTGGTCTCGGAGGATATGGACACTGCGGTACCCTCTAGGTCGCCTACAACTCTTTCGCCGAACCTCAGCGCTTCCGGATCGCCTTCCAGGGTGAAATAGGAGCCCACGAGGTTCCCAACCGACACCTCTCCTTTGGGGAAGCTCTGGATCGGGTGGAGGGCAAGGACATATCCGCCCTTCTGCTTTGCTGAGTCAAGGATATTTGAGCCGAGGGCGCCGCTGAAGTGAACAACTATGTCGCCCCTTTTAATGCCACCTTCTTCGGTTATATGGCGGCAGACCTCCTGGATTGCCTCATCGGGGGTGGCGATAAAGATCACGTCAGCGGCCCTGGCGACCTCTACGGGATCTACGGAGTAGTGAGGACACTCAACCATAGAGGCGCACCTCTCTGCTGAGGCAGGCGTTCTGCTGGCGACGCCTGCAATCCGGTAGCCCCGCTGGTGAAGGGCCACTGCAAAGGTGGTTCCCACCGCCCCTGCGCCGATTATCGCTATTGGCAAGCCGGATTGCACAGATATACCCCCGTTCCGATAAGCCGAATATCCTTAGCCATAGCCGTATAATAGCACAAAATAGCTCTCCGGTCAAGGAGAAAAAAACACCCTCCCCCAGAATGGAAACCTATGAGAGGGTGAGAGAAGACGGGTCTGGTGCAGGTTACCTATAGTAGGTGTTCAATTATATCGTTGTTTCGATATAGATACCCAGCCGATCCCTCAGCCTTCCAGGAGCACACATGCCACTGCGTACTCCCTGTAGTGTGAGATGCTCACCACCGCATGTCTAACCCCCATCTGGTCGGCTATCTCCTTC